>DAOUYN010000067.1 GCA_030666075.1 Actinomycetes bacterium
TAGAGAGGCTAGTAAACGTAGCCGAACTCCCGCTGAATGTCGAAGAAGCGATGGTCGTATCCCCGGCGTCCAAGACCCCGAGTGTCCCGGCGTCATTGAAGAGCCTGGCGGCCGAGATGTTGGTGGGTCCGGTCCCCCCGCCTCCCGTCACTGTCATCGTATCGATCGTATCCGAGCCCCGGGCGACCCTTAGAGTGAAGACTCCGACCTCGCGGTTGGTTTCACTCCCCTTGACCCGCGCGTTCGGGACGGAAGCGACGCTGTCGCCGACCATGACTGCGATGGGCGTACCGGTATCGGCGGTGGTTCCCGCGGCGACCGTATTATTCCAGTTGAAGTACTGATCGCGGGTGAAGGCGGCATAGTAGTAAGTCTGTCCGTTGGTCAGCCCCATATCCAAGATATTTACGCTCGCTCCGGCAGTCTCGGTCGCCTCGTACACACTGGTGGCCGTGGTGTCGTTGGCGTCGACAGGGTACTGGTCCATCCGGCGTAAGACGCGCACCGTGAAAGTAGTTTCACCGTTGGGATTGATCCATGACAAAGGGACACGCCCGCTTTTGCCGTCGGTTGCGAGAAAACTCGAAACGGCGTTCGGCGTCGTGGCATCGACCGTGAGCGTGGCTGAGCCGGAGTCATTGTAGGTGGTGTTGTTACCGGCGTCAGATGTGATCACCCCGACCATCCCGGAAAGCGAGATCCCGTGGGGGGCGCCGCTCGCGATATCGTAGGCGACGACATAGGAAGAGAGTGAGGTTGAGACATCGATCGCCAGATTGCTGATCGTCGCGGTGCTAGCGGTGAAGCCGCTGGTGCCAAGGAGCGTATCCGAGGGGTCCAACAGACCGTCGCCGTTACTATCTTTGTATAGTTTGACCAGAGAAACCGATCCGGAAGTCGTATCGGCGGAGCCGCCGATCGACACCGAAGAGACAGTGTCCGTGCCGCTATCGGTTGCCAGAGTGAAAGCATCAACCGTCCAGCTGGTGTCCCCAGGTAGCACGATGGCATTCGACGGATCCGAGCCGTTGCCGACGGTGGTGATCTCACCCGCTGCCCAGGCTGGCTCCGGTTCCAACGATACAAAAGTCGGCACCGTGCTCAGCAACAAGGCAAACACTATAAAGAGAGACGCTGTTCTAGACACTCTCGTCATGGGCCCAGTGCTTCAAGTTGGCGGGCCAGATACTGATCGTCAGGTGCGACGTCAAGGCCGGCTTCGAACTCGGCCCTGGCGGCGTCCGGCAAGTTTTGCGCCGCATAGGTGTTGCCGATCTTGCCGTGAACTGTTGCCTGGAGTGGGGAGTCTGCCGGTGTCAGCGACATCACGATCTGCCATTGTTCGCGCGCCTCTTCGTGCCTGCCCAGGGTCGTCAACGTCTCGGCGTAGCCCGTGTGGTATTGCGGGCGACCTGACTGGGAGGAGATGGCCTGAGAAAAATATTCGGCCGCGGTCTCATCTCGACCTAGTTCTTTCGCGAGTAGGCCCAGCCGGTAGATACTATCGGTATCGCCAGGGTTTGCGCTCACTACTTCGCTAAGTAACGCAAACGCTTGCTGATGATCATCGACCTGCCAGTAGCTGGATACGAGCTGGTCCCTGACGAGCGGTAGCTTTTGATCGGCCGGTTCGGCTCTGTCAATGAAGGCTTCCAGCAACTCGATGGCTTGCAGGTAGTTTCCGTCGATATAGAGATCCCGGGCCGCCTCCAGCGAAGCAGGAGACACGATTGGCAGAGATACAGTTTGGCTGGTATTTTTGGAGAATAATATGCTGCCGACGATCACCAGAATGATGATTGCGGCGATTATCAGTGCGAGGACGCTATGAGAACTTTTTGTGTCCTTATCGATAGTGTCTGTTGAAGGTCCCTTTGCCACCCAAACCACCCAGATGAAAGATTGAAACTTGGACGGAAATCACAGAACTAATTGCCAAGTGACCTGTTAATTATCTGACTAGGTGGGACAGGGGGGAATCCCTGACATAGTTACATTTGGGTACTCTTTAGGTTGAGACAGGGAACATTAAGGGGCTACGAGCGGGGGTAAGTGAGCGGACTAGTCGTTATCGCTGGGGCGGATGCGCTATCTTTGTCCGCGATTTCGCGAGCCGCCCGGACGTGACTGGTTATTGGCGCTTCCTTGACGCCGGTTCTGCTTTTGGTTCCAACGGTCGCTGTTACCGCGGCTACTTCTACCAGGCTTTTGTCGCGGGCCATTTGGGCGCTGACCAGTGCGTGTCTGGTCTGACCGTGCCGGCTCAGCGGGGCCCATATCAAAGCCATCGATGTGAACTTTCTCGATCTCTTTTTTTAGGAGACGCTCGATGTCCTTTAGGAGCTTCTGTTCCTCCCTGGAGACCAGGGAGGTCGCCTGCCCAACGCTTCCGGCGCGACCAGTTCGTCCGATCCGATGTACGTAGTCCTCGGAGACATTTGGTAGATCGTAATTGACTACATGGGGGAGTTGATCGATATCGAGCCCGCGGGCGGCAATATCGGTGGCCACGAGCACCCTGATCTTTTCCGCCTTAAAACTGGCCAGGGCCTTGGTCCGGGCGGCCTGGCTCTTGTTGCCGTGGATTGCCGTCGCGCTCAGTCCATCGCGCTCAAGTTGTTGCGCCAGACGGTTTGCGCCGTGCTTGGTGCGCGTGAAGACCAGGACGCGGCTCCAGTTTTCGGATGATATCAGGTGGGAGAGCAGCTCCCGCTTCTTCGTTCGTGCAACCGGGTGCACGACCTGAGAGATCCCCTCGGCGGTACTGTTTTTGCGCGCTATCTGGATCTGGGCGGGATCTCTTAATATATTGGCCGAGAGCTTTCGTATCTCGTCGGGAAATGTAGCTGAGAAAAGCAGGTTTTGCCTCTGCTGGGGGAGCAACTTCATTATTCTCTTGATGTCCGGAAGAAAGCCCATGTCGAGCATCCGGTCGGCTTCGTCGAGGACCAGTGTCTCGACTTGCGAGAGATCTATTGTTTTTTGACCGGCATGATCAAGGAGACGGCCGGGTGTCGCTACGACGATGTCAACGCCTTTGCGCAGCGCGGTGAATTGCGGATTAATATTGACTCCGCCAAAGATGACGGTCGCCTTGGCCGGCATATAGCGACCATAGGTAACCACACTTTCATGAACTTGCGCCGCCAGTTCACGGGTCGGCGTGAGCATCAATACTCTAACCGGGCGCTTGTGCCCCTGTCGTTGTCCTTGAGGTTTCGTGGTCGCCAGGCGCTGGAGTATGGGAAGAGTGAACCCGGCGGTCTTGCCGGTTCCGGTTTGGGCGCCGGCCATGACGTCGCGTCCTTCAAGAATAACAGGGATAGACTCAGCCTGAACCGGCGTCGGAACTGTATATCCTTGGTCGGATACAGCCCGCAGCAGTTCGGGCGCTAGACCGAGGGATTCAAACGAAGTGCTGATGTGGTTCTCCTTATTCTTCTATGAAACAAAAGTCAGTGCCGTACCAGTCTTGTCGGCCCGGCCGGTTCTCCCGATACGATGTATATAGTCATCATACGTTTCCGGAAGATCGAAATTTATCACATGCGTGACGTTGTCGATGTCGAGCCCTCTAGAAGCGACATCGGTCGCCAGTAAAGCTTGGACCTGGTTGCTCCTAAATTTCTTTAAAGCTGCTTGCCGTTGAGACTGGCTCTTGTTTCCATGGATCGAGGCCACGCTGAAACCGCGCTCTGTCAGTTGGGTCGACAATTTTTCTATGCCGAATTTTGTTCGTCCAAAGACCAGCACTTTTTCAAAACCATCGCTGATCAACAAATCGTGCAATACATCGACCTTCTGTTTTCCGCGGGTTTTTACTATGTCCTGGTCAACATTCTTAGAGGCTTGTTCTGATTCAACCGTTATAAAGACGGGGTCTCTGATAAATTCTTGCATGACGGTCCGCACCTTTGCCGAGGTAGTGGCTGAGAAGAACAGCGACAGCCGTTTGGCCGGCAGGTTATCGATGATGTGTTTGACGTCTTGAATAAAGCCCATGTCCAGCATTCTATCGACCTCGTCTAAGACGATGGCGGAAAAATCACCAAACCGGACGCTCCTTCTATTGCCGAGGTCTTTCAGTCGACCGGGGGCCCCGATCACGAACTGCGGCTCCCTCTTCAGCCTGTCGATCTGTGGCTTGATCGACAATCCACCGACGCAAAGAGCTGAGAACAGCTTTAATCCTCTGCTGAAAAACTTCATCTCGTCATTGATCTGGTTGGCTAGTTCGCGCGTCGGGGTCACGATCAATACTCGGGTAGAGCGATCATTGACAGCCTTGTTGATCAACGGGATTAAGAAAGCCGCCGTCTTGCCAGTGCCGGTATTGGCCACTCCGACTACATCTTTTCCTTTTAAGATATGAGGAATTGCCTGGTCTTGTATGGGCGTCGGGTGCACGTACCCTTTAGAGCTGATGTTTTCCTTAAGCCGCTTGTCGATAGGAAGCTCCGAAAAACTATGCTCAGGCACATACGCCGGCTTCGCGGCCGCGGGTGTGGCCTTTTTTACGAGATGGGACGGATCGAAAGAAGCCGATCCATGTTTGCGTTTTTGATTCCCCCGGAACTTTGGTTTGGCGTGGGGCTTACCGTGGGGCTTACCGTGGACGCGTTTTCGGGAATCTGAAAATGAACGTTTTGAACTAGACAAGAAGTCTCCTTTTTGATGAACAGAAGGGGTAAAAGTCGAGAAGCAAGGGATTAGTGAAGACTATCAACTCAAAAATATTGCGCGCTTAAACCTGAATACTGTTTCTGTGTTAAACAACCGTCGAATCATACTACGAGATGCCACATTGTGCAAGCTTACTGCCGATTAGGACATCCGCGTGGTTTGGTAGTTTCGCAAAGTGCAATAAACTAAACGCCTGTTAAGTATCGAGTTCTCGAGTGTTCGGAGCATGATGAACCTTTTTTCCCCATTCAAGATCGGTAATATCGAGCTCGCTAACCGTATGGTAATGGCGCCGATGATCCGTAGTCGGGCGGTGGATGCCAATATCCCGGCTCCGTTGGCGACCACCTACTATATGCAAAGAGCATCCGCGGGACTGATGATCACCGAAGGCTCTCAAATCAGCCCGCAGGGCGTAGGTTATATCAGAACACCCGGAATTTACTCGGCGGAGCAGGTTGCGGGGTGGAAGATCGTGACTGATGCCGTCCACCAAGAAGGCGGAAAGATATTCCTGCAACTGTGGCATGTCGGGCGAGTGTCTCATGCCGATTTCCACGGTGGCGAGCTTCCTGTCGCGCCGTCCTCCCTGCCTGTAGAAGGCGAGATATTTACGATGGAAGGCAAAAAGGAGATCGCACCGCCCCGCGCGCTTGAAGTGGGCGAGATACCGGGGATCATCGATCAGTTTGTTGAAGGGGCGGCTAATGCCAAAGAGGCGGGCTTCGACGGTGTGGAGATCCATGGGGCCAACGGGTATTTGTTGGAGCAGTTCCTCTGTGACGGCTCCAACCACCGCCTCGATGAATATGGCGGCAGTATTGAAAACCGCGCCCGCCTCCCGCTTGAGGTCGCGAGGGCGGTCATCGATGTCTGGGGACCGAAAAGAGTCGGCTACAGGATCTCTCCGAACAATTCGTCCTACTCCATCTCCGAGTCGGATCCGCTCAAGACATTTTCATTTCTGGCACAGGAATTGAACGATCTTGATCTGGGATACCTGCATGTCAAGGAGCCGATAGCCGGCCCCATGGCCATACCTGAGGGAGTCGTCCGGGTGACCCCGCTTCTGCGGCAAATATTTACTGGCGCGTACATGGTAAATGGTGGCTATGGGGCTGAATCAGGCAATGAAGCGATCGAGCGGGGCGAGGCTGATCTTGTCGCCTTTGGCGTTCCGTTCCTGGCCAACCCCGATCTGCCTCAACGGTTCGAAAAAGGAGCTCCGCTCAATCAGCCGGATTTTTCAACCTTCTATTCCGGCGAAGAGAAGGGCTACACAGACTACCCGTCACTAGGCTAGGGCTTCGACTAGTCCAAGTTCATTTCATCTAGGGCGTCCA
>DAOUYN010000133.1 GCA_030666075.1 Actinomycetes bacterium
CGGCTTCGATCGTGCAATTATTGCCCATGACGATCGGCCCATAAAGAAGGGCATTGCGGTCCACGCTCGTCCCTTCACCGACCCAAACACGGCTCTTCAACTCGGTTCCCGTGAAATCAAAAGGCAGCTTTCCATCAAGTAGGTCTCGGTGGGCGCGGATAAACTTCTCGGGAGTACCAATATCCAGCCAGTATGAGGAGGCCGGAAAACCATATACCTTCATGTCTTCCTCGAGCAAATGCGGGAAAAGACCTCGTTCGAATGAGTAGTTCTCGCCCAGAGGAGCATGGGCTAAGACTTCCGGCTCCAGTACATAGGTGCCGGCGTTGATCAGGTCCGTAGTCGCCTCGTCCCAGCTAGGTTTCTCGACGAAGCTCGATACCCGCCCATCGCGCTCCAGCGGCACAAGCCCGTAGCTGGTCGGATCTTCAACGGCAGTCAACGAGATAGTCGCCACCGCCCCTTTTTGGCGATGGTAATCGATAAGATTAGTCAAATTGATATCAGTCAGAATGTCTCCGTTAAGCACTAGGAATGTCTCGTCTAATCTGTCGGCGACATTCTTTACCGCCCCACAGGTCCCCAACGGACGATCCTCGGTCACCACTTCGACCGACATTCCCATCGCGCGGGTCTCGGCGAGGAAGTCGGTAAAAACCTCCGGCAAATAGCCGGTGCTTAAAATGACTTCGTTCACACCATACCGGCGCAGATGCGCCAGGACAGTAGCGATGAACGGGCGATTGAGAAGCGGCAACATCGGCTTTGGGATCGTCGTCGTCAACGGACGGAGCCTGCTCCCGAGGCCGCCCACCAAAATAACCGCTTTCATTTCGTCCTTTCGCTTATCGCTCGACCGGATCGGAGTCGGTCTGCTGCGCATCATCGGGCTCCGGCGGAAGCAGAAGCTCGTGTGCCCGGGACTCGTCGTCCCGCTCTGGCGCGGGAAGCGCCGGAACAACTCCTGAGCGCTGTCGGCAATACCAATCCCACGCCAGCAGGCCGCCCGCGCGGACCACCAGTCCACCGGCAACCAGCGGCTTAAGCCACCGCTTATTTGTGTCACTATATGTCTTGTCGAAGAAACGGTAAAGACTCTTTTGGAACTCGACGATCATTTTGGCGCTGGCCTGGCTGCTCGTCTGGGCGATATGGTGAACCATTTTGGCATCGGGACAGAAGTATACCTTCCAACCCTCGCGCCAAAGACGGTAGCAAAGATCCATGTCTTCTACGTACATGAAGTAGCCGTCATCGAAGAACCCGACCTCCTCGGCAGCACTGCGGCGAACGAGCATCGCCGCCCCTGAGACCCAATCGACGAGGGTGTCCTCGCTGCGGTCCCAGTCGACCATGCGATAGCGGGCGGAGAACTTATTCTTCGGCCAAATAGTGCCCAAGAACGCATGTATGCTCGCATCCACAAATGAAGGAAACCGTCGTCCCGACATCTGAATAGACCCGTCCGTGTTGAGAAGACGCGGGCCGGCCACCCCCAGATCTTCATGATGATCGGCGTGCTCGACCAATATATCGATAGCATCCCGGTCTATTTCGACATCGGTGTTCAACACCAAGACGTACTTGGCCTTGCTCGTCCGAAGCGCCTGATTGGCTGCTGCCGCGTAGCCGAGATTCCCGGCGTTCTCCAAGAGATGAATAAATGGAAAGTCGCGCTTCATCATATCGGCGCTGCCGTCGACCGAACAGTTATCGATAACCAGGATATTGTAGGCAACCAGGGGCGGTGTCCGCAAAACAGTATTGATGCAAGTCTTCAAGAGGTCTTTTGTATTGTAGTTAATGATGGCGATCGTCACGTCAAACTCTGACATCAGGCCCCTTTGATATGTCGGCGCATCCACCGACCATAGTCGAACGACACGAACCAGTGGTCGAATTCTTCCCGGGAGACCCGCCGGTTCTTTTGGATTATACGTCTTTTTCTAAGCAATGCCGGAAGTTCGCGCCAGACCCTGAACCAGCCAAGAAGAGCCGGCGGACAGCGCCAGAGCAGAGCGAACGTCTTTAATGAATCTGTCAGCAAGAAGTGGTGAGCATGACGGACCATATCAAGAAATGGATCGTTCTTCATCAGCATCATATAGCGGTTCTTGTAATTGTTCATCTCGACAACCTTTGTCCGCCTCCGGGCCGTTCCGCCTCGATGATGGTAAGCAACGGCCTCCGGGATATAGCGGCACTTCCAACCGCGGAGTTGCGACCGCCAATTCAGATCGGTGTCTTCCAGGAAAAGAAAAAACGACTCGTCAAAATATTCGTCGCCCTCCTTGATGTCCTCAAGCATCTCCCGTTTGTATAGTCCCACCCCGGCGCAGGCCCCAAAAACATCGCCTGCCTTATCGAACTGCCCGATATCGACCTCGTCCTCTCCGCGATCCGTAAAGAGCCGGTTCTCGTAGATGACATGGCCGGTAGTATCGATCACCTTGTGCTCACCGACAGGCAGTCGATAGACTTTACCGGTCGCCGAGCCATAGGAAGAGTCGCCGCCGATGGCTTCGACCAGGCCCCCGACATAGCCCGACTCTAGAACAACATCGGGATTGAGCAACAAGACCATCTCGCTTTGCACCTCTTTTATGCCCAAGTTCATCCCGGCGGCGAACCCGAGGTTTGCGCCGGCCTCGATGAGCCGCACCTTGGGGAAGAGCTCCTTGATCAGATCGGGTGAACCATCAGAGGAACCGTTATCGACGACAAGCACTTCGCGTAACTCGTGGTCTTGAGTGTAAACAGACCGCAGACAAGCCTCTATGAACGGACCGCCGTTGTAATTGAGGACGAGGACCGAGACCGGCGCCATCTAGGTCCGCGTGATGAGAACGACGCCGAGTGATATCAGCAGGGCCCCGCTTATACGTACGGCGGTCACCGGCTCATTAAACAAGAACCAAGAAGCACAGAGGACGACGACATAGCTTGAACCCAAGAGAGGATAGGCAAAGCTCAAATCGACGCGGGACAATACGACAAGCCAAACGGCAGCGGAGATGAAGTAGAGCACCAACCCGAAGAGCACCTGGGGGTTGGCGATGACCCTGGAGATGGTCGACATGATATTACGGGCATCATCGCCCGTAATGGGTCCGATCGCATTCATCCCGGTCTTGAGTAAAAGCTGCCCCGCGACCGCGAGCGAAATACTAAAGAAGATCATTATCAGTGACTTAGCCATAACCGTCCTTAATTGACGAACCTATACTTAAGCAGCGCCCACATGGCCGGCAGACCATCGCGCCAGGATATCTTCTTGCCCTCATGCATCTCCCGCCCCGCATAGGATATCGGCACCTCATATATCCGGATACCGCGGCGCAGGATCTTGGCCGTGATCTCCGGTTCGAAATCGAACTTATTGGACTTGATCGTGATTCCCTCTAAGGATTCCCTGGTAAAAAGCTTATAACATGTCTCCATATCTGACAATGTCGTGTTGTACAAGACGTTGGTGAGCAGAGACAGGAAGCGATTCCCCACATAATGCCAAAAGAACATATTGCGCCGCTCACCGGTAAAGCGAGAACCGTAAACGACTTTCGCTTTCCCCTTGAGGATGGGATCGAGAAGCTTCTTAAAATCTTCCGGATCGTATTCGAGGTCCGCGTCCTGAATAACGATCAGGTCCCCCCGAGCCTCGGCGATCCCGGTCCGGACCGCTGCGCCCTTTCCTTGATTCTGCTTTTGGATGATGACCCGGATGGAAGAATCGGCTTCCAGCTTGAGTATGTCGGCCGTGCCGTCGGTAGAGCCGTCATCGACTACGATGATCTCCTTATCGATATCACCGAGATCGACTGTCCGGACTTGGCGAAGGATCTCCTTGATCGTCGTCTTCTCATTGAAGACCG
>DAOUYN010000211.1 GCA_030666075.1 Actinomycetes bacterium
CGACCTTTGTCTTCTCGATAGTCGAGCCGCAGCCCCGGCAAGGTTCTCCTTGGCGCCCGTAGACTGCCAGCCGCTCTAGGTATTCACCTTGATTACCGGCTCCATCCACGTACAAAGAAAAGGTCGTACCGCGCCCGGCGATGGCGGCGAGAAGGATGCGGCGCATCTCGGGATATATTCGCGCGGCTTCATCCGCGGTCACTTCTGCGAAAGGGCGTTGTGGATGGATACCGGTCGCATGCAATATCTCATCGACGTAGATATTGCCCAGGCCCGCGATGAAGGTCTGGTCGAGCAATATAGACTTGATCATCCGCTTGCTGCTCTGCTTTGCGGCCACCAGGTCGAGCCAAGCAGCGGCGGTGAAATCGGTAGCCAGCGGCTCCGGGCCGAGACGATCGAGCTCGGGAACGGATAGCGGAGCGCCGCCCGGGACAAGCTTGATGTAGCCGAACTTGCGCATATCGATAAAGCGCAATTCCTCACCGCGATCGAGTGTGAAGGCAACCCGCGTGTGCTTGTCCGCCGCTGTCCCGGCGGGAACGACCATCAGGCGGCCGCTCATCTTTAAATGAAAAAGAAGGCGGTCGCCTGAGTCGAATTCGGCTATGAGTATCTTGGCCCGGCGGGCGAAACCACTGAAACGAGAGCCGACGAGGCGCGATGCAAACCCGCTCCCACTGTCTTTGAGAGAGCCGGGCCAGCCAACATCGACGTCGACCACGGCCCGCCCGAGAGCCAGCCGCTCAAGATCGCGGCGGATAGTCTCGACTTCCGGCAGTTCAGGCATGGGCATCCACGACCCTAGCCTGCCTGAGGGCTGCCGAACGCAAGGCGGACGAACGCCGAAGCGAAGGAGCGTACATCAGGTACGTGACTGAGCCGAGACGGAGGACAACGCCGCGAGCGGCGGGCCTCAGACAGGCTAAGTGCCCATCTCCCAGCTGGCCAAGTACTTCACTTGCTCCGCCGTAAGCGTATCGATATCGATGCCCATCGACTTCAGCTTGAGCGTGGCGATCTCCTGGTCGATCTCCTCGGAAACGCCATACACCTTGTTCTCCAGGTTCTTGCCCTCGTTCTTCATATGTTCGGCAGCGAGCGCCTGATTGGCGAAACTCATGTCCATCACCGCGGCCGGATGCCCTTCAGCAGCAGCTAGATTGACGAGACGCCCCTCGGCTAAGAGGTATATCTTACGACCGTCCTTCATCGTGTACTCTTCGACAAACTCGCGTACGGTCCGCTTCTCGGCGGCCAACTCTTCGAGGCCCTCGATATTTATCTCGACATTAAAGTGTCCGGTATTGGCCACGATGGCGCCATCCTTCATAGCCTCGAAATGAGCGTTATCCAAGACGTGCATGTCACCGGTGACGGTAATGATGATATCCGCGATCTTAGCTGCCTCAACCCCCGGCATGACCCGAAACCCGTCCATGGCAGCTTCTAGAGCTTTCAAGGGATCGACCTCAGTGACAACGACACTGGCGCCCAGGCCTTTGGCCCGCATAGCCACGCCGCGGCCGCACCAACCGTAACCGCACACGACAAAGACTTTTCCGGCGATCAGGCGGTTCGTCGCCCGCATAATGCCGTCCATCGTGCTCTGGCCGGTGCCGTACCGGTTATCGAAAAAGTGCTTGGTCTTGGCATCGTTGACCGCGACAACCGGAAACTTCAGGACGCCCTGGTTGGCCATGCTCTTGAGTCGGATAACACCCGTAGTCGTCTCTTCGGTGCCGCCGATGATGTGGTCGACCTGGTCCGCCCGCTCGCTATGGATGATCGAGATGAGATCGGCCCCGTCGTCCATCGTTATCTGGGGCTTGCGGTCGAGCGCCTGATTGATGTGGCGATAGTACGTCTGACTATCTTCACCATTTATCGCAAAGACCGGTATGCCTTCTTTCACCAGCGCGGCAGCCACGTAATCCTGGGTGCTAAGCGGGTTTGAAGCGCAGAGCGCCACATCGGCGCCGCCGGCCTGCAGTGTCAGCATCAGATTGGCGGTCTCCGTGGTTACATGGAGACAGGCGCCAACAGAAAGTCCGGCCAGCGGCTTATCTTTTGCGAACCGCTCCTTGATCTGACGCAGGACGGGCATCTCCTTTTCGGCCCACTCGATCCGAAGCTTCCCGTCGGCCGCCATCCCCAGGTCTTTTACATCATAATCCATCTATCGCTCCTTGATCGTTACGTTACCAGACTTATATTGTCTTCCGTTTTCGACTATCACATTCGCCGCAACATCTCGCGCAGCCAGGGCCCTAGAGCCTGAGCGGCGGTCGTACCGATATCCACTACCTCCGAATGACCTATCCGACCACGCTGCCACAGGCTGTTCGTAATACACGACAGACCCGCCACCTTCATGCCGCATTGCCGGGCCACTATCGTTTCCGGGACCGTCGACATGGTCACCGCGTCCGCCCCTGAACGCGCCAGGAACCGCGCCTCAGCGGCCGTTTCATAACTCGGACCGCTAACGGCCGCCAACACTCCCTGGTGGATCGGGAGGGACAGCCGTTTAGCCGCGGCCAGCCCCTGCTTGATCAGCGCGGGGTCGTAGGCTTCGCGCATATCCACGAACGGGACGCCTTTTTCCTCATCGACCGC
>DAOUYN010000092.1 GCA_030666075.1 Actinomycetes bacterium
ATCGTCCGAGACCCTGGAGGAACTGCCTGAAACCCACGCCTACCATTTGCTGCCGCGGGCCGCGGGCAAGGCATCGGCCATCCGGGCGGATCAAAAGCGGCGCGGACTGTCTCCCGGGGAGACGGTCGCCTTCGGTGATTCGCTGGCCGATCTGGAAATGGCCGAAGCTGTGGACAGCTTCTTCTTGGTCAGAAACGATATCTCCGCCGATTCGGCTCTGACGAACTCCCTAAAAAATTACGACAATGTCTACTCGACAACGCATGCCATGGGAGTCGGCTGGGCCGAAGCCGTATCGCTACTCTTGGGCAAGTAGACGGCCGGCCCGCATCACCCGTAAGAGCCGCTCTGCCGCTCTCTCGACCAGTATCGCCGCCTGTTCCGTCGCTTCTTTGAACGTCATTGGACGAGTACAGATCGGCTCGATAGCCGCCAACCCGGATCCGTAGACCTCTTCAGCGCCGGGGCCGATGGTCCCCGCTATAGCCACGGTCGGCACTCCTACTTCTGTTGCCAGTCTAGCCACGCCGGCCGGGACTTTCCCCCGCTTTGTCTGAGCGTCGATCTGACCTTCTCCGGTAATGACCAAGACCGCGGTCGTCATTCTGTCGCGCAAGCCGACAGCCTCGCTGATCAGCTCGACTCCAGGCGCGAGTCGAGCGCCGGCGAAAGCCATCAAGCCGCCGCCCAGGCCCCCGGCAGCGCCGGAGCCGGCAGTTTTTGCGATATCCAGACCAAGATCATTCTTTATTGCGGCGGCCAGACGGCGAAGCCCCTCGTCCAGCCGCAATATCTCTGTCATGGTGGCCCCTTTTTGCGGGCCATAGACATGGGCCGCGCCGTGCGGGCCGTACAAGGGATTGTCTACATCACAGGCGACCTTGACTTCAACCGCCTGGAGGCGCTGATCGAGCCCGGAGGTGTCAATAAGGGCCAGATCGCCGAGAGCGCCGCCGCCTCGTTCAAGCCGCCGTCCTTGAGAATCGAAGAACCGGACACCCAGAGCCTCAGCCGCCCCGGCGCCGCCGTCGGTGGTGGCGCTGCCGCCGATCCCAAGGATTATCCGCCGGCATCCATGATCGAGAGCGGCCTTGATGAGTTCGCCTGTACCATAAGTCGTTGTCTTTAATGCCTCGTTGACCCCGGCGACCAGCTTAAGTCCGGAAGCAGCGGACATCCCGATGACCGCTGTTGATTCAGTTTTTGGGCCATCGATCAAGCCCCAGGCAGCTTCGATCGGCGCTCCCAGGGGACCGGTGACGGTCGTCACCTTTGTCGATCCGCCCATCGCCGACAAAAGGGTCTCGACCGTGCCTTCTCCTCCGTCAGCCATCGGGACGAGCTCGACTTGGGCGTCGACATCTACCCGTCTGATACCGGCTTCGATCGCCATCGCCGCCTCAACAGCGCTCAGCGAGCCCTTAAATTTATCGGGGGCAACGACGATCTTCAATTAGGCTTCCTGGCCCGCCCCGCTGTGCGCCGGCGCTTCAAGCAGGGACTGCTCACCGGCGTGCTCGATATCAGCGATCAGTTGCGACAAGCCGACAAACTCATACCCGCGTGAGCGCAACTCATCGATGACCAGCGGCAAGGCCTCGACCGTTGATTCGCGGGAGCCGCCCTCGCTTCTCAGCAGGGCGCCGCTATCGTGGAAGAGGATTATCCCGCCGGGCCGCGCATGCCGCACAATTCGCCTGACCACAACCTTGGACGCGTCGCGGCGCCAATCCTGAGCACTTACCGTCCAAAGGGCTATCTTATATCCACTCTCGGCTAAGACTCGGCGCCCGGCGGCCGATATCATCCCTCGTGGCGGACGAAAGAGACGGGTCCTGATGCCCAGCGTACTGCTGATGGCATCGTCCGCGTCATGGACTTCTTTTAGCAGTGTCTTTCTAGAAGCGGTCATGAGGTCGCGGTGCGAGAAAGTGTGGTTACCGATCTCGTGCCCTTCGGCCACGACGCTTCTAGCGATCAACGGATATTTCAGCACATGCCGCCCGACCATGAAAAAAGTAGCGCGGACATTTTTTTGCGCCAAGATATCCAGGATGCGTGAAGTAAACTCCGGATTCGGGCCATCATCGAACGTAAGGGCGACATATGGCTTAAAAGCGCCGTGCCGGATGATGCCGTCCTGAGACCCGAACCCATGGTATTCATAGAAATTAACGGCGATGACAGAGATCGCGCCGAAGAGCGGGACGATCACGGGCAAGTGAAACCGGAAAAACCAGAACTGCCCGAGCCACTCATTAAGTAGCCCCAGATAGAGCACCTCGAAGACGAGCGTCGCTAAAAGCGCCGCCGCCACCGCCCTCAGGGCATCTTCACGAACTTTCTTTCGCAAGCTCGCCTCCATTGCCGGCCCCTGACAGGCCCGACACCCGGAGCTCAGGTGGCAGGCTCAAAGCGGTCCTTCAACCGCGCCATCACCTGAGGCATCGTCGTGTATTCCATCTCTTCCAGCGGCAATCTGGCCGGCTCGAATGGACCGTGGCGCCTCAAATAGTCAGCCATGTCGAGCGCCTGCTGACGGGAGTTGTCGAAACTCGGGTCTTCGAACATGTCCCGCGGCCCGATCAGGTGGCCGTCAGCGATTTGAAAACCGAGACCGACAACGCGCGGCGGTCCATCAAAGCGCGCCGGTGTGTCTTGTTTGGTGCTGACCGGCATTAGCGGCCCGTGACTCGAACCGCGCATCCATCCAGCGACGATATGCGGCATCGAGAAGGGCTCGAGCACTTCGCCGACGGCCGGCAGGCCGCTCTGACAGCGGACGATCAAGACCGGGTCATCCTTGCCGACATACCGGCCGGCGATAAGGTTGAGCTTTTGCGTCGAAGAGGCAGCGGCAATCTCTCCGGTCTCCTTTGTATATACCTCGTTGACGACGAATCGCGAGGGAGCTCCGATAAAGACGAGCAGGTCGTAGATTTCCTCGGGACATGAAAAAACTACCTTCTTGTTTTCGACCAGGTCGTCAACGCGGAGCTTAAAGCCCATACTCATTTTCGGGTCGATTACCAGCCCGATGGTATTGAAAGGATCACAAAACATCTTATAAAGAGGATAGTTCCAGGCGCCAGGCTCTGTCTTGTCGGCCAGGAAGATCAAGACCGGTTCGCTGGGCCGCTCGAGGAAACTCATCTCGGCAACGCCGGGCCCCATGCCCTTGATATTGCCGGAAAAACCATCAGAGAGAAGGTCTTGGCCGGCGCCATACTGACTCAGTTTCTTAGCCACTTCTGTGGCTTTCTCAAATGTATCCCAGGCGAATTCGTGGATCTCCGCGTTGTCAGTGCCTTTGCGGTGCGTCATTATCAGTGCAATATCGTCTCCGACCTTCGATCGGCAGTAATCTATAATAAGGCCACTCGACTTGGCCTTCGCCAGCTCTTCCTCGGCCTTCGCCAGCAACTCGGGGTGGACATCAGAATGTCCAACAAAGCCCCCGACATCGGCCTTGATGACACTGAGTGTCAGCTTTTCTTGCACCATCTCGTTAGTCAAACCTCCTTGATACTTCACAAACAGAAGATATCTTAGCCTGCGAATGAACATGGACATGGGCAGCCGAGCCCCGAATTGAAGTGTACCTTGGGTGCGCCGGCAGCGGCCTCTGTCTCCGCCTTCCAGCAAGTAAGCCTGGGAACGGTTGCCATTACTCCTAGCTCTATCTTAAACTCTTTGTTTGAGCGATGGCAAGAGTCGGCGATAAAAAGCCTATTCGAGACTACATCCTGATTATTCCCGGAGGCGGGCCGATGCAAAAGCAGTCCTCACTGCCTTGGCATACATTTGACGAAGAGCTGGCTCTCAAAGAGCTGGAGACAGCCCGTACCGGCCTGTCCGATATCGAAGCGGCCGCCCGGCTTGAAACCGTAGGCCCGAACTCTCTTGGCGAATCTGTGACCAAGGGTCCTGCCGCCATCCTCTTTGATCAATTCAAAGATTTTATGATCGGCGTCCTGTTGGCGGCCGCCGTCATCTCCGGCTTCATCGGGGAGATCCAGGACACGCTGGTCATCTTGGTCATCGTCTTACTAAATGCCATCATCGGGTTCGTCCAAGAGTACCGCTCGGAAAAAGCGATGGAGGCCCTGAGAGGGATGTCCGCACCCCGGGCCACCGTCCTGCGAGGCGGAACGCTCCGCGTGATCGATGCGGCCGAGCTGGTCCCGGGCGACATAGCCGAGATCGACGCCGGAGCAGTTGTCCCGGCCGACCTGCGGCTTCTGGAAACAGCCGGCCTTACGATCGACGAATCGGCCTTGACCGGCGAATCGGTGTCCGCTGACAAGAGAGCCGATACGCTGCCCGACGAAGAACTGGCCTTGGGCGACCGTATCAATCTCGCCTATTCGGGCACCATAGTGACCGGCGGTCATGCCACCGGTGTCGTTGTCAGCACGGGGACGCATAGCCAGCTCGGGCGGATCGCCGACCTTGTAGAAACACAAGAATCGCGAACGCCGCTGCAAAAACGGCTGGCCCGGTTCGGCCAAACTCTGGCATTGGTCGTTCTCGCGGTCAGCGCCGTCGTCTTCTTGACCGGCGTCACTAGGGGCGAAGACCCCTCGCTCATGCTGCTGACGGCCATCAGCCTGGCTGTCGCCGCTATCCCTGAAGCGCTCCCGGCAGTGGTAACGATCTCTCTAGCTCTTGGGGCCCAGCAGCTAGCCAGGAATGAAGCCTTGATACGCCGCCTACCTGCTGTCGAGACCCTCGGCTCAGTCACTTACATCTGCTCGGACAAGACGGGCACGCTGACAAAGAACGAGATGACAGCGACCGAGATCTACGCCGAAGGCCGCCTGCTCACTGTCGAACAGTCCGGCGCCGGCGTCACTTTGCGGGAAAATGGGAAAACCGTCGATGCGGCCGATCCGGAATTTCAGCTGTTTTGGGCCGGTCTACGATCGTCCAACAACGCGTCGGTGGAAGCGGTGGAGACCGAAAACCCCAT
>DAOUYN010000035.1 GCA_030666075.1 Actinomycetes bacterium
TATCCGACCACCAGTCCGATAATCAAGGACCCTACCACCATGCCAATAGCTAAAAAAAGCGAAACCGTCTGCTCTTGAACCTCGACATCTTCAGGCTCTTCCGTTTTCTCTATTGATTCGTCATCTGCCAATGTGCTTACCTCCCGGCTGAATTTTGTCGAATTATATCATAGAATCCGATTTTCTATTTTCGCGAAATCTCATACATCTTGGGCTCGTAACGGCGACTGACTCCGGCGCTTTGATCGACTGCCCGAACGGCGAAGAAGGAAACGACCAGAAAAACGAATCCGCCGATGACTCCGGGGGTCTCCCCGCTTAGTCCGGCGACACCGCCGAGCCACATGAAAATGGCGTATCCAGCGAAGAAGAGGGCGATCGGCAGGATATATACGATGAGCGCGGCGGTGACCACCATCTCGGGTTCGATATCTATCTTAACTGTGTCCCCCACCCTGGCATCGAGCGAGTTTCGGACCGGGGTCACCATCCGGCCTGTCGATGTATACCGGCAGGCGCCGCAGGCTTCGCACTCCTTTGACGCTTCCATCTCTACTATCGCCTGGTCGTCGTGGACGCTGACGACCACCCCGGATTCGCTCATCTACCTCAGCTTCATTTGGACCGGCTCGACCTGTGCGATCACGCTCTCGTCATCGATATCGGGAATGTTCCCGCTATCGTAGAGTATCTTCCCTGAACCCATGGTGAGGATTATGTTTTCTTGATTCGCCGTATACACGAGGGCCGAATAAGGATCGAGCAACGGCCTCTGGTGGCTTCTGGTCATATCGACGACGACTAGATCGGCGTCTTTGCCCGGCTCCAACGAGCCGGTCACATCTTCGAGCCCCAGAGCTATTGCGCCCCCCAGTGTCGCCATCCTGACAAAGGCCTCTGCCTCCGCATTGGCGATCGTCTGGTTCTTCCCGCGTTGAAACAGCAGGCCTATCCGCATCTCGTCAAAATAATCCATCATATTTTGGCTGGCCGGGCTGTCTGTGCCTAAACCCACCCGTATACCGGCCCGCTCAAACTCGCGTAGCGGCGCGGTCCCCATGCCCAGTTTGGCGCTGCACTTCGGGCAATGGGCCACAGCCACGTCATGCTCGGCCAGGATATAGATCTCATCTTCATCTACGTGAACACAATGAACAGCCAAAACGTCGTTATCAAAGAAACCCCACTGTAAAAGATATCGGACCGGGCTGACGCCCATCGGCTGCCATAAGAGATGTCCCCAGCCCATGGCATCGCGGTAGGAGCCGGCCAGTTCAGAGGAACCGTGCTTGATAAAGTCGTATTCATCCTTCGAACCGGCGAGATGGGTCGATATCTTGAGGCCGTCCCTTCTTGCCCAGTCGGCACTCTGCTTGATAAGAGGCGGACAAGCGGCCTGGGGACCCATCGGCGCAATGCCGATCTCGATCTTGTGTCCATCCGCCGTCTCTTGCCACTCAGCCACCGAACGCTGTCCCCCTGCGATAACTGAATCAACCTTATTCCGGTCCATCTCAGCCATCTCATAGAAGACGAAACCGCGCAATCCAAATTCGATCGCGGCCCTGAGGTTGGCGCTTCGCGGCGAGATGTCGGCAATAGTCGTGATTCCGGACTGGGCCGCCTCCATGGCGCCAAGACGCGCCGAGGCCAGCCAGTCAGCCTCATCTAAGGCCCTGCTCTTCTCTATCTGCTGGATCTTCCACTGCGTGTATGGGAGATCGTCGCAAACGCCTCGAAAAGCCGTGTACTCAAGATGGGTGTGAAGATCGACAAAGCCGGGCATGATGATCGACCGTCCGAAATCTCGACACTCGGCTTGAGGATAGCGGGACGCGAGGTCATCGGGCTCACCGAGGGCGACGATCTTGCTGTCGTCCACGACTATCGCACCCTCCTTGATGGGGGGCGCGCCGACCGGCAGTATCCATTTAGCACTAAAGAGGTGTTGCATGGCCGCTAATGATACCTGTCGATGACAAAATTGCCAAGCGATATCATGTCTTTGCGGGACTGGCTTTGCGGTAACAGACCTGCTGCCGCTTGCGCGGATACAACATAACGGCGGGCCACTTTCTTTGCCTCATCGATGGCCCCGCCTTCAAGTATGGAGCTGACAGCCGCCTTGACGGCATCGGTTGTCGGGGCCGCCAACGCGGCGCCGACCGACCCGCTTTTGTCTAGCGAAAGCGCGTATATCATCGGCAAGGTAACCGTACCTTCGCGAATATCGCTGCCGACCGGTTTGCCGAGAGCGTCCTCGTCTCCGGTAAAATCCAATATGTCATCATATATCTGAAAGGCCATACCCAGGCTGCCGGCATAGTCCTCAAAGATCTGTTCGTGCTCACTCCCAAGTCCGGCCAAACGCGAACCCATGGTGCACGCTGCCACAAAAAGAGCGGCCGTCTTCGCGTAGATCTTCTCAAGATAGTCTTCGACCGACTGGTCAAGATCGCGCAGTGTCCGCCGCTGGCGCAGCTCCCCGCTGCTCAGTTCAACTGCCGACCTGGCTAAAGGCTCTATCAGGCGGTTATCGTTTCCGCCGGCCAGCAAATCGAAAGCCAGACCGAAAAGGTAGTCGCCGATGATGACGGCCCGGCGCCGTCCGTATTCCGCATTTATTGTACTCACGCCGCGCCGCGTATTCGATGCGTCCAGGACATCGTCATGGACCAGTGAAGCCAGGTGAACCAGCTCGACCGCCGCACAGGCCCGCAAGAGCTGCTCATCATCCACATCATCGCCTGTGCCGGCAGCGATCATCACGAGCGCGGGCCGCAGGCGCTTACCTCCGGCCTCGATCGCCTTGAGGGCCGGCTCCGATATTCCCGGGACCGCCGGGCGCACCACGGTCGCGAAATATGGCTCGAAATCTTTGAGTTGACGGACGATGCCGGCGGAAACCGGTCTCTTTTTGGTCGGCAGTCGCATCAGCCTGAGGTCACCGACGGTGCCGCAAAGCGGCGCAAATAATCGCGGACCGGGCCGGCCGGATAAGCCTCGGACCACTCGACGAGTCCGGTCGAGCCAACACCCGCGGCGGCTTGTGCGACGGCTTTCGCCTGTGCTCCCTCGACACCGCCCAGATAAGAACCTATCTCCAGCGCGGCCGATACCAGCCGGCGCCGATAATCACTAAACTCGCCCTCGGACCGATCCGTGCCGGTGGCCTTGATCGCCCGGGCCAGGAAAGCGATGACCGGCGGGCGGTCGATCGAAATGACCTCGTCGATAGCCCTGGCGTACAAATAGTCCGTTATCAATAAGTTGTCCTCTATGTATCTATCCGGGTCTTCCATGTTCACTTGCCCGAGGCGTAAAGCTTGGTCGAGGAATTCAACGGCACGGCACGAAGCAAGCGCCTCTTCATCGATACGGGCGCCTCCCAAGAGAGTAGTACCGAGGAGGATACTGGACAATTGCCAGGTCGGCGGTTCAAGTAGCTCTTGAGCCAAGTCGTCGAGATCGGCGACTGTCTGACTCCAGCTTTGCGCCGCCGCCGCTAGCGCGCTTTCTAAACGAGCGATAACCATGGGCTGATTCTAGCAGCTCAATACTGAGATGTCAGTCGCTACTTCGGGTATCGCTTTGACGGGGCGCGTCGCCACCCTTTGCTCGGTAGGCGGTGTTGTTGATCTCGACAACGGTATCGCCGCCGTCACCCGCCTCGACGACATTTACGGCACCTTTGTCTTGATATATTTCCCAGACTTTTCGGTCATCTAGGCCCATGATCGCACCAAGGATCACCTTGATGCACCCTGCGTGGGTCACGATCAGCAAGGGTCCGCCTTCGGCCAGAGTACCGTCAAGCGCCGCCGAACGCAGTCTGGCCCAGGCAGCTCTGACGCGGACCATGAAATCAGTCATCGGTTCGCCGCCTGGAATATGGACAGCGAACGGGTCTTCGACCCAAATATCGGCCAGGTCGGGGTAGGCGGCTGATATCTGGTCGAAATCAAGGCCTTCCCAATCCCCGAAATCTATCTCTCTGAGATCATTATCTATCGATACGCCGATATCCCGTCCGGCCGCTACGGCCGCGGCTGTCTGTTCGGCCCGCTTCATGCCGCTGTGAACAATACCGCCCAGCGGGACGTCGGCATATGCGGCCGCTAAAGCCCGGGCGTGACGCTCGCCAAGCTCGGAAAGGGGCAGGTCGGTCCGCCCGATGTAGCGGAGCTGCTCGTTCCAGGCGGTCTCCATATGTCTGGCCAGGATTATTTTCTTCATCATCAACTCACCAATAGAATGGCGGCTAAAACCGCTACCTCAGTCACTTCGATGGTCGCGCCCAGCGTATCGCCGCTCACCCCGCCAAGAATCCGGCGAAAGAGGATGACCGCCCCGCCGGTCACAAGAGCCGCAACCGCTAGCGGCGCCAGATAAGTATACCCCCAAAGATATGCGGCAGCGATGGTCGGGGCGACGACCGTGACGGTCGCTAAGGCGAGATCCATGCGCTCGATGCGCCCGGCAAAGAGATATCCGAGACCCTCGCGTCGGACCGGGGCGGACACCTGCGCTAAAACGACGATAGACCAGCGGGCAAAGACCGGGGCAAACAATAACGCCGCCCAAAGCCGGCCATCGCCTGCGCCGGCGATGAGAGAGTATTTGAGTAATAGCACTGCGACCACCGCGGCGATGCCGATCGGCCCGCTCGACCCGGAGCGCATGATCTCCAGGCGCCTCGTCCTCGTCCGGCCCCCCGCGATACCGTCGACCGTATCCGCCAGACCATCCAGGTGGAGTCCGCCCGTCACCAAGAGCAGCCATAGCAGGACAAACGCAGCGCCGGCGCTCTGCCCCAGCCGAGGGCCTATTATTTCCATGATCGCCCAGGAGGCGGCGCCTATGCCTAAGCCCACGGTGGGAAATAGCGCGGCAGCCCGGATCAATCCCGGCGCCGGAGTCAGTGTCGTCCCGCCGACGGGCAATATCGTGAGAAACCCGAAAGCGTCTCTAGTCCTTCTAATCAATGGTGTAGGCCTTTCCTAAGCGACCGGCTCGGTCTCCTGTGATGCCGAGACACCCGCTTCTGCGAACGTCGCCATCTCCTTGATTATCCGCGAGGCCGCCTCGATCAGATTCATGGCCAGGACCGCACCCGTGCCTTCACCGAGACGCATATCCATGTGGAGCGCGGGAGCCAGACCGATCTCTGAGAGGGTCCGCTGGTGACCGGGCTCGACCGACTGATGGGAAGCGAACATATAATTAACTGCCTGAGGCGCTAATTTAGCCGCCGTCAACGCCGCCGCCCCGGAAATGAATCCATCGATAACCACAGGAACACGATTGACGGCCGCGGCCAGGATCACTCCGCAGAGCCCGGCTATCTCCAGTCCGCCGACCTTCGCCAAGACGTCGACGGGATCATCAGCACGCGGGCGGTTCTTCTCGATGGCGATCTCGATCACCCGAGCTTTGGCCGCGACTGCCTCGCTATCGATCCCGGTCCCCCTACCAACAACGTCATGGACAGGAAGGTCACTAAGGACCGACACAATAGCACTGCTGGCAGTGGTGTTTCCTATGCCCATGTCCCCTGTAGCCAGCAAGTTGACTCCCCGCTCTATCAGGCCCGCTGCCACCTCGGCGCCGGCCATCACGGCCGCTTCCGCCTCCGACCGCGTCATGGCCGGCCCTTTAGCCATATTGGCCGTCCCCGGCCTGATCTTTTTACTGACTACCAGAGGATGTTCGATGCTCCCCTTGACGCCCATATCGACAACGACCACTTCCGCGCCAGCCTGGCGGGCCAGCACATTGATAGCCGCGCCGCCATTGATGAAGTTATAGACCATCTGCCCGGTCACTTCCGACGGAAAAGCGCTGACCCCTTCCTCCGTCACCCCGTGATCCCCCGCCATGACCACGACGGCCTTGCGATCGACGCTCGGACAGACGCTGCCGGTGATCCCGGCCAAGCGTATGGATATCTGCTCAAGCACACCCAGGCTCCCGGGGGGCTTCGTCAGCTCGTCCTGACGCTCCCGCGCCGCCTGCATCGCCGCCGCGTCGAGCTCGCCGACGGCACCGGCTAGATCGGTTACTTTCTCCATGGTTCCTCCTTGATGTCTCGGTTCAAAACTCAATTCCTTTTCGGGCCGAAATCCCCTGATCGAACGGGTGCTTGATGAGTTGCATCTCAGTGACAAGATCGGCCGCGGCAATAAGGCGCGTGGAAGCGCCTCGACCGGTCAGGATCAGCTCAGCCCGGCGCTGCGGATCATCGATCAGCCCCAACACCCAGTCCTCCGGGACCACTCCCAGAGACGTCGCCGTTATTAACTCATCGAGAATGACTACCTCGTATTGACCGCTCAGGGCATCAGCTGCGGCGGCCATCGCCGCCTCCAAGCTGGCCGCAACCGCAGCTTGATCCGGCGGCGACGTCGACAGAAAATTCTCTCCCATGCGATCGATATCGATGCCTGCGATTGCTCGAAGCGGCTTGATCTCGCCGCTTGAAGCGCTCCCCTTCATGAATTGGATAATCCGCACACGCAAGCCCCGTCCGGCTGCCCGTACGGCCAACCCGATGGCTGCGGTCGTCTTTCCCTTTCCGTCACCTGTGTATATATGCGTCAACCCTAGGTCGCCCACGAACATCGCTCTCCTTTAAGGGGCAGCGGTATGCCGGCCACGACCATATCCACGTCATCGGCTGCACCCGCCAATAATTGGTTGAACCAGCCCAGCAAGTCCCTAAAAGCGCGTCCCTGTGCGCTCGCCGGGACGACGCCCAGGCCGACCTCATCGGAAACGACGATCACGTCCGAATGGTGCGCCGTGACCGCCTGGATGAACTGGAGCAGGTGCCCCCGTGGGTCCTGGTTCTCGAATAAGACCCTAGACACGTATAGCGTGAGGCTGTCGATCAAGACGACATCCGCCGACTCCGCCTTCAAGCGCTCAACCAGATCCAATCCTTCAACATCTATGGTGACCCAGTCTGCGGGACTCTTGGCTGTATGGCCTGCTATCCTTTGCGCCATCTCCTCATCCACGGCAGTGGCGGTCGCGATATAAGCGACTTTCTTATATTGGGCAGCCAACTTTTCCGCATAGTCGCTCTTGCCGCTACGGCACCCGCCGAGGATCAATGTCAGGCCGACTTTTTGGTTTGTCATCGGCCGGCCCCCGCGATCTGAGGCTGAGCGGCCCCATCTTCGATCAGCTGCTCGATCCGCGACATATCCAATGAGCCCCGGAGTACATCGGCGATCCGGTCGATCCGGGACTCGAAGCCGTCAGGACGAGCGGCGAACCTGGCGCGACCGGCACGATCTGCCAAGAGATTGACGAACGACCCCAGGATGACCCGATTGCCGAAAAGCCCGTGCAGGTAAGTCCCGGCGACGGGCAGCTGAGTCGCCGCCCAACCGAGAGGCTCACCTCCCCTGCTGATCCAGGC
>DAOUYN010000091.1 GCA_030666075.1 Actinomycetes bacterium
CCTTCACCATCGTCTGAGGCGGCATCGGCCCGATCAGGATGGTACTTTAGAGATAAAGCACGGTAGGCCTTCTTGATGACTTCAGGCGAAGCTTCTTTGTCTACTTCGAGAGTGCGGTAGTAGTCCACTCTAGATCTCTAGGCCTCGCCCGTAATCGTCGGCGAGCCGGTGAATATCATCTTCAACACAGTACCCGAAGGCGATCTCCAGTACCCGGCAGGTTTTACCCAACGACTCGAGTCTGTGTACCTGCTCTGAAGGTATGAATATCTCCTCGCCCGCCTTGGCGACATGGGTCTCATCGCCTATTTGGACCTTCACCTCGTCATCGAGTATTACCCACAGATCACTGCGAAGATTGTGCCAGTGCAGGCTCGTCTCCTGGCCGGGTTCGAGGACGATCATTCTCACGGAACAAGTGCGGTTCAGCGCGTACTGGCGGTAATACCCCCAAGGCTTATCGACCTTCATTAAACGATCATCCCCCTATTTTGGCCCCGAAGCCGCCCGAAGAGGCTGGCCATCTCAACAGCCGCCAACGCCGCTTCCCTGCCTTTATTGCCTTTATTGCCGCCCGCGCGCGCCAAAGCCTGGTCCCTGTTCTCGGCCGTGATCACGCCAAACCCGATCGGGAACCGCTTGGCGATCGAGATCGCGCCTATTCCCCGTGCCGCCTCGCCGGCGACAAAATCAAAGTGGGCGGTCTCCCCTCTGATAACGACGCCAAGACAGACAGCGATGTCGAATCCGGCGTCAACGGCCTCAGCCGCCGCTACAGCTAGTTCGAAGCTGCCGGGGACCCACATAACGGTAATATCATCGTCGGCCACCCCGCTCTCTTTGAGCGTGGGCAATGCCCCTTCCAGCAGCTTTTTCGTGATGGACTCGTTGAAGCGGCTGACAATGACGGCGACCTTTGCCCCCTGTGCATCAGCAATCCCTTGGAGCTCGATCACTTTTCGTTTCCGTTTTTAGTCGCCGCGCCCGTGGTGGGCAGGTTAGTTATTATGTGGTCGAGCTTCTCTTTTTTCGTCGTCAGGTAATCAATGTTATTCGGGTTGGGCGCTATCTCTATCGGGACCCGCTCGACAACTTCCAGGCCATAGCCTCTGACTCCGACGATCTTGACTGGATTGTTCGTCATCAGCCGCATGGATGTGATCCCGAGATCCACCAATATCTGCGCGCCGATACCGTATTCTCGCAGGTCAGGCGGGAAACCGAGTTTCTTATTGGCTTGAACAGTGTCCATCCCGTCTTCCTGCAGTTTATAAGCCTTTAGCTTATTAAGGAGGCCGATACCGCGGCCCTCATGTCCGATTATATAGAGCAGGACGCCCTGCCCCTCTTTTTCGATCATCTCCATCGCTTTTTCAAGCTGAAGTCCGCAATCGCAGCGCAGCGAATGAAACACATCTCCGGTTAGACATTCGGAGTGGACCCGCACCAGGACATCTTTCTTGTCTTTTATGTTCCCTTTGACCAGGGCGACATGTTGGCGGCCGTCGATGATGTTCTCGTAACCGACAGCCGTAAAATCTCCATGACGCGTCGGCAATTTGATCTCGCCGGTCTTACTGATAAGCTTTTCGCTTTGCCGCCGGTAGCTGATCAGGTCGGCCACGGTGATCATATTCAAGCCGAACCGCGAAGCGATCTCTTCGAGTTCCGGCACCCGCGCCATCGTGCCGTCTTCATTCATGATCTCGCAGATAACCCCGGCCGGGAAAAGGCCTGCAAGCCTGGCCAGATCGACTGCCGTCTCCGTGTGCCCCGCCCTCTGAAGGACGCCGCCGGCCCTGGACCGGAGCGGAAAAACATGGCCCGGCTTTGAGAAATCGTCCGCTCTCGTCTCGGGCTTAGTTAAGTGCAAAATGGTCGCGGCCCGATCCGCTGCCGAGATACCTGTGGTTATCAGGCTCTTAGCGCCGATCGACACAGCGAAGGCCGTCTCGTTCGTCGATGTGTTCTCATCTTCTGCCACCATCGACTGGATGAGAAGTTCATCAAGGCGAGTGGGTTCGCAAGGGACACAGATAAGCCCGCGCCCGTTCTTGCTCATGAAATTGATCATCTCCGGGGTGACCTTTTCGGCCGCCGCGATAAAATCGCCTTCATTCTCCCGGCTCTCGTCATCTACGACGATGACTATCCGCCCGGCAGAGATATCTTTAAGTGCTTCTTCGACTGTACTAAATGGCAACGTGTTCACCTCAAACGACTTTGTGCTTCTATTATCAACTATTCCGGTGTTTTCCCCAAGAGCTTTGCGACATACTTTCCAATCATGTCGGCTTCAAGGTTGACCTCGTCACCCGGCCCCTTGATCCCCAGCGTAGTTACGGCTGCCGTGTGCGGGATGATGACCACCTCGATCTCGCTCGGCCCCACTTTTGTAACGGTCAGACTGATGCCGTCGATGGTCAGCGAGCCACGGTCGATTGTGAGCCCCGTCAAGGCCCCGCCGACTTCGACCCTAAAAACCGTGCAGTCGCCTTCGGGTGTCTTGCTGATTATTTTACCGACAGCGTCAACATGGCCGGAGACGAAATGGCCGCCGATACGATCCCCCATCTTAAGAGACAGCTCAAGGTTGATCCGGTCCCCCACTATCAATCGTCCGAGATTAGTTACCCTTAAAGTCTCGGCCGATAGATCAAAGGCCAGGGTATGAGAGTCTGACCCGACGACCGTCAAGCAGCAACCGTTTATGGAAACCGAGTCGCCCAGCCCGGCCTGCGGGGCCAGCTCCGCGGCCGCCAACACCAGTTTGGCGCCGCCATCTTCCTTCGGGACGATCTCGTCGACCGTCCCCAGCTCTTCGACTATCCCTGAGAACATCTTAATCCTTTCTTGGGTAAGCTTTTATCAGCACATCATCACCGAGCGCCCGCACCTCGGTCACCTCAAACCCCGTGGTCAGAGCGGTCCCCGCCAACATCGGGACCGGTTCCGGCCCCCCGAGTACCTTCGGCGCTAAGAGCAAGATAAGTTTATCTACGATGCCCTCTCTGACGAGCGTTTCGTTGATGATACCACCGCCCTCGACCATCACACCCATAATCTCTCTTTCGGCCAGTCTCCTGAGGAGATCTCGCAGATCCACAGACCCAGCCCCTTGCGAAGCGCAGACCATGACCTCGATACCGGCCGCCTCATACGCCTGACTGCGGGTTGCTTTGAGCCGCTCTGTCGTCGCCAAGAGCACCGGGCTCGAACGGGCCGTCATAGCCAGGCGCCCGGAAAGGGGCATCCTTCCGGCGCTATCGATCACTACGCGCAAAGGTTGGCGCACCTTTTCCTCATCGAGGCGGCAAGTCAGAAGCGGATCATCTGCGACCGCTGTTCCCGCGCCGACGGCCACCGCTTGGATGTCCCGCCTTAGCCTGTGGACGTAATCGCTGGCCTTGTCCCCGGTCAATTGAGTACGCTCACCGGGACCAGCGCTGATCATCCCGTTCAAAGATACAGCGACCTTCAAAACCACAAAAGCTTCGCGCTTGGTGATGTATTTGACGAACATCTCGTTCTGACGCTCGAATCCCGGCGGGGCGCCTGCCTCGACGACCTCGAGCCCGGCCGACCGCAGACAGTCTACCCCGCCCCCGGCTACCAAGGGGTTCGCATCCAAGGCGCCGACGATGACCCGCGATATACCGGCCTCGATGATGGCGTCGGTGCATGGCGGTGTCCGGCCTTGATGACAGCACGGCTCTAACGAGACATAAAGATCGGCCCCCCGAGCTCGTTCGCCCGCTTCAGTAAGCGCCTCGATCTCAGCATGCGGACCGCCGGCCCGCAGGTGCCGCCCTTCGCCGATAATGTCGCCATGATTACAGATGGCGGCTCCGACCATGGGATTCGGGGCAGTCGTTCCCTGGCCCTCTTCGGCCAACTCGAAAGCGCGCCTTAAGTGGACGGCCTCAAAATCATTACCTAGTGAAGACATGGGCGTCTAGAAGAGGTCGAGAAACTCGCGAACCGCGCCGGCGGGATCGTCTGCCCCGAAGACGGCTGAACCGGCTACAAGCGTATCAGCCCCGGCAGCCAGGACTTCAGCTGCATTGGAGGTGGTGATCCCTCCATCGACCTCGATCTCCACGGCCGGATTAACAATCTCGATCAAGTCGCGCACAGCCGCTATTTTCTCCAGCGAGCCGTCGATGAAACTTTGCCCGCCAAAACCGGGGTTGACGGTCATCACCAGGACGTAGTCCACATATTTAAGGATGGCTTCCAGCGAGCTCACCGGAGTACCTGGATTGATCGATACACCCGCTCTGACCCCGGCACCCCTGATGTGTTCAGCCAGCCGGTGGGCGTGGTCGGTCGCTTCTATGTGGAACGTCAACCAAGAAGCCCCGGCCGCGATGAAGGCATCTAGATATTTCTCGGGGTCGCTGATCATCAAATGGACGTCGAGCGGCAGGTCGGAGTAGTTCTTAACAGCCTGAGCCACGACCGGACCGATGGTAATATTGGGCACAAAATGCCCGTCCATCACATCTACATGGACTACTTGGGCTCCGGCGTCTTCGATCGTTTGCAGGTCTTGTGCCAATCGACCGAAATCCGCTGAGAGAATAGATGGCGCCAGGCGGGGCATGAACTTTCGGACCTCCAGTTCGTGGACTCGAACAAGTTTAGCACCCGGTTTCTGTCGGCACAAGCAATGCTTATAGTGCTAAAATAGCGCCAGATGTCTGTTATTTCATCAAGACGCGTGTATGTCATTACACTCATCGCCACCCTGATCTTGCTTGGGGCGTTTTCCGTTCTTCCGGCGCGTGCAGCGCCGAGCGCTGAGCAACAACCCCGAGTGGTGATCCTCCTTCTCGAAGGACTTCGACTCGATGAGATTTCACGGAGCGACACCCCCAATCTGTACGACCTGTTCGAGCAAGACGCTTCCGGCCTGGTAGCTCTGCGCAAAGCTTTCAATTATGAAAATGTACCATCCGCTTTTTACGCTACCCT
>DAOUYN010000049.1 GCA_030666075.1 Actinomycetes bacterium
CTAAACGCCGATAGGTGGGATCTGAAAAACTTTTTATGTCAATGTTCATTGCGTCTATATAGGGAAGTAATTCTCGAAGGGGCTTCTCGTCCACGTAACCATTGGTCACCAAGACGACTTTTTGGCCGGTCTCATGTAGAGCCCGGGCTGCATCCAAGAGGTATTCGAACCAGATAAACGGCTCATTATAGGTGAAGGCGACGCCGATATTGCCGGCGCGCGCCAGCTTCGAGGCCTCGGCGACCAAATCGGTGACAGACAACGGTTCGGTCATCATCTCGACAGCCACCGCCGGTCGGGCAGAAGTCACATCTTTGACCTGAGCTGTCTGCCAATTCTGACAGAAAAAGCAGGCCAGGTTGCAGCCGATAGAGCCGATTGACAAGATCTTTGATCCGGGATGAAAGAAGTGCAGGGGTTTCTTCTCGATGGGGTCTAACTGCATACCGCTGATGCGCCCATAGGTGAGGGCCCGCAGGACGCCCCCATCATTGAAGCGGATACAACAGATACCGGCCCGCCCCGGGTAGATCAGACAACCGTGAGGGCAGAGCCGGCAACGGACCTTCTCGTCCGCGAGCTTTTCATAGTAACGCGCCTCTAGCACGCGCTGAGTATACCACCGGCAACGCGGCGGCTAAACGCAAAGGCGCCTACTCGAAGTTCTTCATGTGAAAGAGCACATGACGGTAGATCTCTTTAAGGTCCTCATCGCTCAACGGCCCATCGTTCCCGAGCGATAGACGCGTGAGGATCTCCTGTTCTCTTTGTGAGTCAAACAGTGGTAATTTGGCTTGGTTCTTGAGCTCGCGAATGGTCAAAACTATCTGCGCCCTCTCATTCAGGCGTTCAGCAATGACATTATCGAGCACGTCGATCCGATTCCGGTAGTCGGCTAGTCGTTCTTCCATCTCTCTCCCCGTGTCCTTGGTCACGGGAAAATTATAGCGAAAATCGACTTAAAACCCAACAAGGGAGTTTCTCATTTATACAGCAAGCGGCTATTCCCACTCGATCGTACTGGGGGGCTTGGAGCTGATATCATAAACGACCCGGCTGACTCCGGGTACTTCATTCATTATCCGATTGGAAAGTCGGGTCAAGACCTCGTCAGGCAATCGGGCCCAATCAGCGGTCATGGCATCGTCTGAAGTAACCGCCCTGATGGCGATCGTCGAACCGTAGGTGCGTGCATCTCCCTGGACACCGACGCTCTTGAGGTCGGCCGGCAGGACCGCGAACGACTGCCATATGGAGCGATAGAGGCCGGCCCTTTTGATTTCCTGGGTGACTATCTCATCGGCTTCACAGAGCAGCTCGAGCCGCTCTGAGGTGACTTCCCCGATGATCCTGACAGCCAGACCGGGGCCGGGGAAAGGTTGGCGCCAGACGATCTCTTCCGGCAGACCCAGCTCCTGGCCGATCGCTCTCACTTCGTCCTTAAAGAGTAGGCGTAAGGGCTCCACCAGGTCAAATTGCATGTCGAGCGGTATTCCCCCGACATTATGATGTGTCTTTATCTTTGCGGCATCACGGGTACCGCTCTCGATCACGTCAGGATACAGAGTGCCTTGGACGAGGTAATTAACGTCCTCCATCTCCGACGCTACCTCCTCGAAGACGCGAATAAACTCCTCGCCGATTATCTTACGCTTCCGTTCCGGGTCGGTGACCCCATCAAGCTTGGCAAGAAAGCGCTCCTTGGCTTTTACATGAATAAGATTTATCTGAAAGTGTTTACGAAAAGTGTCCTCGACCTGCTCTCCCTCATTCTTGCGCATCAAACCGTGATCGACGAAGACACACGTCAACTGGTCGCCGATCGCCTTATGGACGATCAGAGCAGCGACGGCTGAATCGACCCCGCCGCTCAGACCGCAGATGATCTTCTCCTTGCCGACCTGCTTGCGGATGGCCGATATGGCATCCTCTATCATCGATACGGATGTCCAGGTCGGGAGGGCGCCACAGACCCCATAGAGAAAGTTCTTAAGCAGATCGGTCCCAGCCGGTGTATGTACGACCTCGGGATGGAACTGGACCCCGTAAAAACCTTGTTCCGTGTCTTCCATCGCTGCGATCGGCGCATTCTCCGTTGAGGCGACGGCCCGGAAGCCCTCGGGCAACCGGCTGACGCTATCGCGATGGCTCATCCAGACAGTCTGCTCGGGCGGGAGTGTTTTGAATAAGACACTATCGGTTTGCGCCGCCATCTCTGTCTGGCCGAACTCCGCCAGGCCGCTAGCGGCCACCTCGCCGCCGAGTGAATGGGCCATCCACTGCATGCCGTAACAGATGCCTAGAATGGGCACGCCCAGCTCGAAGATCGCGGGGTCGCATTGGGGAGCGTCGTCGATATTGACGCTGGCCGGACCGCCGGAGAGGATGATGCCCTTAGGCCGACGCTCGGCGATCTTCTCGATGGCCACGTCGTAGGGGACGATCTCTGAATAGACTTTCAGTTCGCGAACGCGTCTGGCTATCAGGCGGCTATACTGGGCGCCGAAGTCGACGACCAGAACGGTCTGAGTCTCCTCCCGGCTCAACCCATCCCCACGCCTTGCGCCCGCTGGAGCGTCTTTCCTTCGGTCTTCAAGGCCGGGGCAACCATCAGCTCGGCCTTCTGGAAGGCCTTGATGTTTTCGTAGCCGCAAGTGGCCATCGATGTCTTGAGGGCCCCAAAAAGATTGAGCGTCCCGTCGTTCTCGCGCGCCGGCCCCAGGAGTATCTCTTTCAAGGAAGCCTGTTTCCCGGCCTGTACACGCGTGCCCCGAGGCAACTCGGGATGAAAAGTGGCCATGCCCCAGTGATAGCCTTTGCCCGGCGCTTCGTTCGCCCTGGCTACAGGCGAGCCCATCATGACGGCATCGGCGCCGCAGGCAATAGCCCTGGCGACATCGCCGCCGACCCGCAGGCCGCCGTCGGCGATAACTTGAATATATTGACCTGTCTCATCGAGATGCCGGGTGCGGGCCGCGGCCGCATCGGCGATGGCCGTGGCCTGAGGTACACCTAGCCCGAGCACCTGTCGGGTCGTACAGGCCGCGCCCGGGCCGACCCCGACCAGCACGCCGATAGCGCCGGTGCGCATCAGGTGAAGAGCGGTCGAATAGGAACAGCAGCCGCCGACAAGGACCGGGATATCGACGCTGCCGATGAATTCGTGCAGATTGAGCGGCGTTACTTTTGTACTGACATGCTCGGCACTGACAACTGTCCCTTGTATGACCAGGATGTCGAGGCCGGCGTCGATCGCCTGTTTATAATATTGGGTGACCCGCTGCGGGGTGAGGGAGGCCGCCACTGTCACTCCGGCCGCTTTGATAGCCTGAATGCGCTCGCCGATAAGTTCCGGCTTGATGGGCTCTTTGTATATCTCTTGAAGCCCCCGGGTCGCCTCTTCTTTTGACAAAGAAGCTATCTTTTCAAGGACTGAATCGGCGTCTTTGTAGCGGGTTTGGAGGCCCTCGAGATTGAGAACTCCGAGGCCGCCTAGTTCACCGAGGGCTATCGCGAGGCGGGCATCTACTACCCCGTCCATGGCCGAGGCCATCATCGGCAATTCGAACTTATGTCCGCCTATTTGCCAAGAGATATCGATGTCTTCCGGGTCCCTAGTCCGCCTGCTCGGCACAATGGCAATATCATCAAAACCGTACGCGCGCCGGGCCAGCTTTCCCTTGCCAATCTCGACTTCCATCCTGCCTCCGCATCTACACCAATCCAGCGCACTGAGCTGGAAAATTCGGGTCCTTCGCGCAAAACGTGGAGAGGCCGGGCCGTATCTTGATACGAAAAACCCCGTCCGGGCCACCGCTTAGGCTCTGACGGGTTTTTGCTATTTCTGGTGCCGGACACCCCTTACGCGAGGTGGTAGATTCAGGTTAGCACCAGCCCTTTTTAGTGTCAACCGAGTGTTTTTTCAGTCGCCGCAAACTCGAGATCGGCGGGCTCTCCGATGCCTCCCTGTACGGAAGTCATCAGCGTGGTCAACAAAGCCGGGACGAACGCATCGACCACTTCCTGGTCGAATTGGCCCTGACGGCCGGTGACCAGTTCGGCGATGGCCCTGTTCGGGTCGAGTGCTTTTCGGTATGGGCGATCGCTGGTCATAGCATCGAAAGTATCCGCCACCGCGATTATTCTAGCGTCAAATGGTATCTCGGAACCGGCCAGGCCGTCCGGATAGCCCCCGCCGTCGAACCGCTCATGATGGCCGCGTACTCCAGGGACGACATCGCCCCAGGGAAACTCGATACCTTTGAGTATGTCCGCAGCCATAGCCGGATGCAGCTTGATCATGCCCATCTCCTCGGGAGTCAGCTTCCCTTTCTTATTAAGGACGCCGTCGAGAACCCCGATCTTGCCGATATCATGGAGATAGGCGGCCGCCTCGATGCGGGTCAGATCCATCTTTGATAATCCCAATTGGCTGGCGATGGTAACAGCGAACTGTGCTACCCGTTTTGAGTGGCCGTGGGTGTAGGGATCTTTGGCGTCGATGGCGGCGGCCAGGACTTTGATGGTATCGAAATAGGCGGCCTGGATAGTATCGATAAGGCTGGCATTGGCGATGGCCGCCGCCATCTGGCCGGCGAGAGTCGTAAAAAACCTCAAGTCGCTCCGGTCGAAACGCCCGTTCTGTTTGTTATTAACATTGATGACCCCGATCACCCGCTCGCCGGCGATGAGAGGGACCGAAAGGGCGTCGTTCGCCGCCCGGGACCCGGAGACCTTTGATTCACTGACGCCGTCCTGGATGATGAGCGGCTCGCCTGTTAGCGCCACCGTCCCGGAGACGCCTTCACCGATCTTGACTACCGTTTCCCGGACCGTCGATTCATCGAGCCCCCGGGCCGCCCGGATGGTCAGCTCGTCCCCGCCTTTGGTGAGCAACATTATCGAACCCGTTTCGGCGCCCATTAATCTGAGTGAATGATTCAGGACATGTGCCAGGAGCTTGTCCAGATCCTGGCTCGCGCTCATCTCTTTGCTGATCTCGTAAAGGTTGGTCAGCTGCGAAAAGCGGCGGCGCTGCTCATCCTCGGAGCTTTCCAGATGGGAGGCCATACGGTTGAAATCGGCTGAAAGAGCGGCTAGCTCATCTCGCCCGTCTTCATCAAGCCGGGCCGAGACGCTGCCGGCCGCGACGCGGCGGACGCCGTCCTGGATCTTCCTGAGCCTGGAGATGAGCGTAAAGTAGGACAAGAAACCAAATATGATAGCCAAGAAACCCAGGATCACAGCCGCCGCCCAGGTAAAAGAAGTACGGATATTATCCTGACGCGCAGCCGATCTGCCAAGATCGTCCAATTCTGAATCGAGCCCGGACACCAACTTATCCAGCGATGAGACCGTACTCCGGGCGGCCGCCTCAGCTTCGCGGGCGGCTTTTGGCGACTCGGCCGGTCCCGATGCCACCAGGACGAGGGCCTGCTGGGATCGGAGGTTATTTAGACTTTGCTGCACCAAAGAAAACCGGCCTTGAGTGCCGACAGTGGCTGACTTTAGAGCAGTGGCCGCCCCCGATTCAAATTCGTTGACCCGGTTCGCGACATCGCGCCACCTCTCCCCGCTGCCGCCGGTCGAATAATCGGCCGTCTCGAACATACTCAACACGACGGCGGCTCTGAGGCGCTCGGCGGCGCGCGCAGCTTCGGCCGTCTCTCGCCGGTCCAAATCTATCGCTTGATAGCGGCTGAACATGTTGCCCATGGCCGCCACCAATACGATGGCTACCAGGGCAAACACCGTGAAACCGCCCAATAACCGCGCCCGCAATGAAACAGACATGTTTGTACGACTGAATAGCTTCATAATGCTCTTCATGCTGGTCTTATCGGCGCTAGGGGCGAACAACTAAAGGCAAGCAGTCCTGTCTAACGCCCGATAGGAATGTTTAAGAACGCTTGTTTTTGGAAATCATGTGGACAACTTCATAAAAAGCTGTGGATAAATCCGATATTTTGGGAGGTAGTCGTGGCAGCAACAGAAATAGCGCGTGGAGGTACCGTCAAGATCCCTTCGGATATCCGAAAAAAATACCGGATCCGCAAGGGGGTCGAAGTGAATGTCTGTGATGAAAACGGGGTCATCACTATCCGGCCGCAAGTGCAAGAAGCGGTCAGGTTGGCAAAAAAAGCCCTGGGAAGATAGCGCCGCTACGCGGTCAGGCGCACGGGGATGCCATTCTTGGCTAGATAGTCCTTGACCGTACCGACGGCCAGTTCGCCGAAGTGAAAGAGCGAAGCGGCGAGCACGGCATCTGCATCCGCCTCGACGATCACTTCCAGAAAATGCTCGAGGCTGCCGGCGCCCCCGGAGGCGATGACCGGGATGTTAACGGCATCGGTGACTGCTTTAGTGAGCCCCACGTCATACCCGTCTTTGGTGCCATCCTTGTCCATGCTGGTCAGAAGGATCTCGCCGGCGCCCAGACTCTCCATTTTCTCGACCCAGGCCACGACATCGTTTCCTGTGGGAACCCGTCCTCCGTTTATATAGACTTCCCAGCCACCGCCGACCTTCTTCTTCGCATCGACGGCAACGACTATGCACTGGCTACCGAACCGTCTCGATGACCGGCGGACTATTTCCGGGTCTTTGACCGCGGCCGAGTTGATAGAGACCTTGTCCGCGCCGGCAGCAAGTATGGCCCGGATATCTTCCAGGGTCCGAATGCCGCCGCCTACCGTATAAGGGATAAAAACCTGCTCCGCGGTACCGCGGGCTACATCCAGGATCGTGTCGCGGGCCTCGTGAGAAGCG
>DAOUYN010000191.1 GCA_030666075.1 Actinomycetes bacterium
TCGCTTGGCCATCAAGGCGAGAGTTCCGCCGGGCCAGACGTTGTGAGCGTGAACGATATCGAACCGCTCGCGGCCGAGAAGCCGGCGCCAGGCCATGACCCCGATACCAAAGGTGGGAACGGTCCGCCCGAAACAGCGTTCGACCTGATAGCCGGGCGTCGGGGATGGACCGTCAAGGTCGCCATAGTCCGGACAAGCGACGGTGACTTGGTTGCCGCGCTCGGCCAGCTCCGCCGCGAGCTGATCGACGACGATCTGCATGCCGCCCAGTTTGGGCAGAAAAGATTCGGTAACGTGACAAATATTCAGAGTACTTTGACTCATCAGCGCCCCGGCTTGACCGCCACGCACATGAGACTGGGCTGGGCCGCGCTCGGCAGCCAGCCGATAGGCGCCATGCGTAAGATCGGTTTTGCGAAGCGCGCGAGAGGCCCAAGCTTGATGAGCGCCTTGTCTATCTGGTAGGCCGGCAACCGGTTCATCCGCACAAACCTGACACTGAACCCTTCTGAAACCAACAGGCTTCGAAGTTCCCCGGCGGACATCACTGAAGGATGCCATCGGGCCACCTCGGGATTCTTTCGATAATAATAGTCATGGAGGACCCGGTTGGGCGTCTTGACGAAATAAGTGCCGCGCGCGCGCAAGACCCGATAGACCTCTCGCACGTGTGATTGCGGATCGGCCAGGTGCTCTATAAGCTCGACCGCGACCACCCCGTCGAAAACGGCGTCGGGGAAACTCATATCGGTCGCGTCAACAGCCTGGAAATCTACCCCCGGATAGCTCTGCGCTGCCTTCTCTAAGGCGGTCTCGCTAAAATCCGTCGCCGTCACATCGAAACCGAGCCCGAAGAGTTTGGCGGCAGTATGCCCGCCCCCGCACCCGACCTCCAACACCGTAGCGCCGGGATCGAGTCCGGTTTTTATTGCCATGACCAATTCCTGGACCAGGCTGTGGTCGGAATGTAGATACGAGGCGGAGTCCGAGAGATTTCGATCATGGCCTGAAGCGTAATCCCCGCTTTTGGCAACTTTCGGCTTTTCTTTGATTCCGCTCATTTATAACCCTTCCCCGGCCCGTGAGACTCGCTCATAGGTCTCGATGTAGCGCGACGCTACCGCCGGCCACGAAAACTCCTGGGCCGTCTTTTGGCTACGGACTGCGCAAGCCCGGAGCTCCGCACGATCACACCCAAGCTCAATAACGGCATCGGCAATAGAGTTAGAGTCGCCCGCGGAAACTATCCGCCCATTCCGCCGAAACAACTCTCGTGTCCCGCCGGTGTCCGTGACCACTACCGCCAACCCCGCCGCCATGGCTTCGAGTAGAGAGTTCGACATCCCCTCGTAGTGCGAGGGTAAGACAAAGATATCTGCCCTATCATATAGTTTTGGCAAGCGATCGTGCTCGACAAAACCGAGCCACTCGACGTTGCCGGCTACCCCTAGACGCTGTGCTTGGGCTTTCAATTCCGGCTCCAGGTTGCCCTCGCCGATCACGGTCAACCTGACATCGCCCAAAGCAGCTTTTATCACCGGTAGAGCCTCTATCAGATCACCGACGCCCTTACGAGCTATCAGGCGGCAAACACTTATCAAGTGAAGCGTGCCGGTGTCATCCGGGCGCGACGACGGGCGAAACTGTTTGCAGTCGACACCATTATATATAATCTCGATCTCTGCCGACCGAGCGGTCCGAAGCGCCAGGTCACGCAGACCCTCGCTATTGGATTGTATGGCGGCGGCATCTCTTAGCACCCGGCGGAAGACCGGCTTTAGCAACGGCTCCATTTTGGCGAGACGCTCATTGAAACCGGGAACATCGGAACCGCGCAGGGACACTATGTATGGGACGCGCGCCCGGAACTTGCGGGCGATATACCCGCAGGGCAACGCGAAGAAAGCGTGTATCACATCATACTCTCGGCGGTCGAGCAATTCGCGCACGTACGGGCCCGCCTTACGGCTATAATCGAGGATCTCTTTTTGCGTCCAGTAATGTATCCGGTCTTTACGCACCGCCAGCTTGTGGACCTCGACGTGCTCCGACAGTTTTTCCGTCGTCGCCGCGCCGTCCGCGGCGCTGGTGACGACGTCAACCGCCATCTCGCCGCCGGCCGCGAACTCGCGGACAATATGAAACATGGCATTGGCCGCCCCCCCACCGAGCGGCGGATATTCATAATTGAGGATCAGAGCGCGCATGGGTATTGATTATAGGTGACTTTCCCGATCGTCACACGCCTGAGCCGGATGTTTGAAAATGGTTCCTATTTGGGAATAATTACCAAAAGCACTTCTTTGGGCGCCGCCTGCGCGCCCCGGGAATCGGAGGTGGTTGAAATGGGACAAAACGTCATTCGCGGCCTTGGATGCGGCGGGCAGTCTAAGCCGGCCGGCAAGATAAGCAAGCTCTGCATCGATTGCGGCGAAAAGTCGCTGGTTGAGGGCGATGTCATGCTCTGCCCTATCTGCGACGGCCCTTTGCTCTCAAATTAAGACGACTGATCCGGCATCGCTGCCCCTAGGCCGTTCTACCTATAAGAATTAGGGTTAATTCCCTATTAAGTCCGACGGCGCTCAGGTCTAAGCTAGAGATACGAGAGAGCGACTACGAAAGAGGTGAGGGGTATGAGTAGTTACTCGCCGGTCCTATTTGGGACCGAACTTGTCAGCCGACGAGGTTTCTGGGAACAGTTTGCGAAATCCTGGACCAAGGAGTCGGCAGGGGACGGACGGGCCGAAAACCAGGGGGAGGAGCGGGACCATCAAGACCAGCATCGACCCACAGAGCGCCACGCGCCGCAAAGCAAGCCTTAATAGCATCAGCGATGCTTTAAATTAAAGGGACACCACACACAACTCCCGGCAGGCTAACTAAACATGGTGTCCCTGTAATTATGGAGCGACTTTAAGAGGATC
>DAOUYN010000063.1 GCA_030666075.1 Actinomycetes bacterium
TCTGATGGTCTTTAGGCCGATGGCCTCAGCAATAGCCGTTCGTGAAGAGGCCGAAGAGTCGCTGAAGGAAGCGTATGCAGCGGTCGAAGGAGAGGTCGAAGAACGCACCACAGAGTTGGCGGGGGCAAATAAACAGCTCAAATCCGAAGCCGAGGCGCGGGAACAGGCACAGAAGTTGAGTGAGGCGCTTAATAGGATAGACGCTCGCGTAAGTTCGACTTTTGACTTCAATGAAGTGCTCGGTCCGGTGATGGCGGAGTCGACTGAGAGCTTGGGGTGCGATGCTTCGTCCGTGCTCTTTCGCGAGAACGGCCATTGGGTCGTTTCGCTGACTCTTGGACTGCCGGAGACCCAACCGGGCGCACCTGTGACCCCGAGGGAGGCCAAGTGTGCGGAAAAAGCGATAGAATCCAAGGAGGTCTTTGTCAGCGATGACGCCTTCAATGATGAGCGGATCGATCGCGACTTTGTCCGTCGGCGCGGCTTCCGATCTTTTATCGCATCTCCGCTGATCACCAGAGGAAACGTCATGGGCGTGATCGACTTTTATCGGACCGCGACAGCGGAGCCCTTCTCGGCCGCGCAGATAGATTTTACCAATAAATTGTCGACCTCTATATCTATGGCGAGGGAGCGTGAGGGCCTCTACGCGGCCCAACAAAACATCGCGGATACTCTTCAAGAGGCGCTCCTCAGCGAACCGGGCAATATCCCGGGAGTCGAATCGGCGCAAATGTATCGGTCGACTACGATGGACCCGGCCAGGGCCGGCGGCGATTTCTACGATATTTTCGAGCTTGATCATGATCGGGTCGGTATCGTGATCGGTGATGTCTCCGGCAAGGGGCTGGAGGCGGCCACGCTGACGGCCGTGGTGAAGAACACGATCCGGGCTTATGCCTACAAAAACAGCTCGGCGGCGGAAGTGGTCGGCATGACCAACGAGGTCCTGGCCAGAGTCTCGGGGCCGGCATCTTTTGTGACCATGTTCTTTGGTATCTTACAAACCGAATCCGGCTTATTGACGTACTGCTCCGCCGGCCACCCTCCAGCTATCCTCAAGAAAAGCCAAGGGAGCACGATATCTTTGCAGACTCGCTCGCCGGTTATCGGAGTCGATAGCGGGTTTACTTTCGTCGAAGATGAAGAGCGGATCGAGGCCGGAGATATTCTCGTGCTTTATACCGACGGAGTGACCGAGGCCCGGTGCGGGTCGGAGTTCTTTGGTCAAGACGCGCTTTTTGGGTGCGTCGATCGGCTCGATGGAAACACAAAGAGGGTCCCGGAGGGGATCATAGAGGAGCTAGTCGATCGGCGCGGCTGCACCGTTTTTGACGATATCGCGATCCTGGCTGTGTCGCTCACCGAGAGCTAATTACTTGAGCGTCTCCAGGTACTCGATGATATCGGCCCGTTGTTCATCGGTGAGCTTGGGGTTAGGCATTTTGGCGGTTTTCTTGACGCTCTTGGGATCGCTCAGCCATTTGTCGAAGAATTCCGCGTCCCGCTTCGCGCCGATCTTCGAGAGGTTCGGTCCCTTGTTTCCACCGACACCGTCTATCTTATGGCAGCGCCGGCACTTTGACTGAAAGACCTGTTCGCCGGCGGATAGTTCCTTGATCGGTTCTTCAGTCTCGGGCACAGGCTCCGACGCGCCGCAGCCGGTTAAAACCAGGGCCAGCACCACGGCGAGCAAGAACCTTGTCGATATGCGGGTGATCATCAAAGTGATGATAGCGATGAGCGAGCGGGCGCGTCAAGCGCCCCCTATCGAGCGCGACCGGTCCCGGGCTTTTCTTTGAGCTGGCCCGGGGCCTCTTTCGCTCTGCCTTGACCTGGATTGTCCCGCTCCTCTTTTAGCCCGTTCCTCGATCTGTCGTTCTGAGCGGAGCGCTCCAATAACTCATCGACTTTGTTCTTGAGTCCCCGGTCCCCGTCCCGGCGGGCCTCTTCCAATAGTTCGATAGCCCTGGATTTTTTGGCCGCCACGGTGTTCTTCTCCAAGAGATAACCGGCCTCGCGCAGACGTTTGCGGGCAAAGACAGTCTCTAAATGAGCTCGAGTCTCACCCGAAGTAACTGAGAGGGCGGCAGATTCCGCCGTGCGTTTGATAGGATACAGGGCGCTGTCCGGCATGGCGTCATTGGCGGCATAGACGGCCCCGCCCGATGACAGCACTATCGCGGCCGCCAGAGCGGCGACCCTACGGATACCGATGAAGCGCCGCTTTGGCTCGCGGTGCGCGCCCTTGGCTAGATAGGCTGTCTTCAGTTTCGATCGTTCTTCGGCGTCGGGCTCGATCGTCTGCAGCCGCTTAAGGATCGCAGCCGTTTCCGCCAGCTCGCTATCGAGCTCTTCGTGGTTATGCATCAACATTCGCCCGCATTCTCTTCCTGACCGCGGCCAGCCCCCGGTGCTGCCGGGCTCGGATATTCACTTCAGTCAGCCCCAGGACCTCGGCCGTTTCCCGTTCCGATAGACCGGCCACCAGTCGCAACAGGATGACTTGCCGTTGGCCGTCATCGATATTCATCAGCGCCGCCAGTGCTTCTTGTAGAGTTTCATCAGCTAAGACTGCTTCTTGCGGACCGTGATCCGCTGTACGGCTCTGGGAGCCGGCCGCGGTTTCGAGCAGCTCGGGGTCGGCGATCTCGCGGGGTCGGCGAAAATAATCGACCACTATGTTGTGGGCGATCCGGAAAAGCCAGGGCGTGAAGCCCGCTCCTCGCCATCGGAATCCTCCTATTTGCTCGACCAACTTCAAGAACGCCTGACCGCTAAGGTCTTGCGCGACCTCGCGACTGTCCACTCTCACCAATATGTATCGATAGATGCGATTGAAGTACTGTTCGTATAAAGCGCTCAGGGCCTCGTGGTCCCCGGCCCCCGCCCTCTCTACGAGCCGGCGCAACTGCATATCTTTTTCCATCTCTATTGGAATAACGCTCCTCGCGAAAAAAAGTGACAGTCATTTCTCATTTTTTTGCAACATTCTTTCTTAGCATCCGTTAAGTATAATAAGAAGTTAGAAAATTAGTATTAAAGTTTGGCGATTAATAAGGGTGGTAGCTGTGAAAAGAGTGGTTTGGTTAATCGTATTTATGTTATTGGTGGCGCCGAATACGGCTTGGGCCTCCCCCGGCGGAGTTGAGGCCGGGCTTGCGCCAGATAGCCATTTTTATTGGCTCGACCGGTTGGCCGAGCGGGTCTCTCTGGGACTCACATTCAACTCTCAGAATAAAGCGAAAGCAGTCTCGAGGATCGGCTTGGAGCGTCTGGCTGAGGCTGAAAAGGTCGATACTACGGAGACGATCGATGGGCTGATAGCTGAATTCGTCAGCGGACAAGAAAAAGCCAAGGAGTTGGCCGGGGACGATCTGGATACGATTATCGCTCTCAATACCGACCAGCTCGACGCGCTGGACGCCTTGAGCGGATTATTGGGAGCCGGGGACGTGAGCGGCGGTTCGGCTGCCCGGGCGATAGCTACGACCTCTCGCCTCCTCGTAAAACAGGCGAGTAAAGTCGAGCGGGCGGCAGACCATCCTCAGGCGGCCCGCAAAGCGGCGCAGGCTATTGAGAAGACGACAGCCCGTCTTAATAAGGTAGTTGTCAAGCTAAATCGCCGATCCGTTGACAGCTCGACTTCACCAGACGCTTCGTCCACTGTCGACGGGACGGCCACACCCGGTCGCTCGACGGCGGAATTAATAGAACATGTCAATGCGGCGACCGCCAAACATCTGGCTATTCTCGAGGGCGTGTTGGAAAAGGCGCCGGAATCGGCGAAGCCGGCCCTCGAGCGGGCGCTGGAGAAGTCGGTTAACGGGCATAAAAAAGCTGTAGAAGCTGTTGGCCGCCGGCAGGGTCAAGGGAAAAAGAAGTAGGTTAGTTATATACTTGGGACAATGTGGCGCCGGCCTGTCCCAAGCGTCTTAATCGGATGAGGGGAAAAGATGTTTGACGATAAACTGCTCGCCGCCTTGAACGACCAGATGACCTTCGAGTTCTACTCTGGATATATATACAAAGCGATGGCCGCCTACTGTCGCCCGCTCGATCTTGACGGCTTTGCAAACTGGCTTGAGATTCAGGCCTTGGAAGAGATGACCCATGGGGAGCGCTTCTACCTGTATATCAACGATTCCGGCGGCCGGGTGCACCTCGGCGCTATCGCTGAACCAAAAGCTGACTACTCTTCACCACTAGAGGCTTTTGAGACCGCCCTTCACCATGAGCAGATCGTGACCGGACGTATCAATAAGCTGGTCGATACGGCCTTAGCCCAGAGCGACCACGCCAGCCGTATCTTTCTCGATTGGTTCGTTACTGAACAGATAGAGGAAGAGGCCAACGTCGGTAGCGTCGTCGCCAAGCTTCACCTTATCGGGGACGATATGCCGGCGCTGTTCCTGCTCGATCAAGACCTGGCGGCCCGGGCCTTCAATCCGCCACCTCCCGGCACGCTCGGCGTCACCGGCGGGTAAGCGGGCTTTGCCCCGGATCTTACTCGCCGATGACCATCAGTTCGTCCGCGACGGTCTGATCAGGATCTTGCGTTCAGTCGGCTATGACGACGTTATCGCCGCCGAGGATGGCCGTCGGGCTGTCGAACTTTTTACCGAAGAGAGGCCTGATGTAGTCTTTCTCGATATCCAGATGCCGGAATTAGACGGTCTAGGCGCGTGCCGTGAGATCCGGGCAGTCGATCCGGATGTGAGGATAATCATCATGACCATGCACGAGGCTGACGATGTTAAGCAGGTCGCTCTGGAATCGGGGGCAAACGACTACTTGCTCAAGAGCGACGCGCCGGCCAGGATCAAAGATATGGTCGGCGGTTGATCTTTCTACGGGCCGGCGGTGTAATCCAGACCGACGACTCCGCTTTCGTACCGCGTCATCCCGGCCGGGTTCAGCCGCGCCGTTTCTTTTAGTCCGGAAAAGAGGGGAACGCCGTCGCCCAGAAGGACAGGCATCACAAAGAGCCGGACCTTATCGAGCAGTCCTTGAGCCAGTGTGTCTCCGGCCAGGGCACCGCCCCCGACCAGCCAGATGTCCGCTGCTGATCCTCGCTTGATCTCATCGATCAGCGTCGAGATCGGACCCTCGGAGAACTTAAGCTCGGCCCCTTCTGCTGTCGGCAGCTCGCGTTTGGTCGCGACATAGGTAGATTTTCCCGGGTACGGCCACTCTCCGAATTCCAGTATCTTTTCGTAGGTCAGCGAACCCATGACCAGAGTATCGACAGAATCTAAGAATTCCTGGTAGCCATAGTCCTCGTCGGACCCCGAGTACTCATCGAGCCACGAAACGTCGCCGTCGGGTCCGGCAATGAAACCGTCGAGCGAAGCGGCGACATAGTAGACTATCTGGCCCACACGATCATCTCCTAGAGGGATTGAAGGTAGAGCCACATGGCGGTGATCTCGTTATCGGTCAGCCCGGCGGTGTACTTCCAAGGCATGACGGACTCCAGGTTGCCGCCGTCCGGCTCCCGTCCTTCTCGCAAGGCGTTGAAGAAGTCTTCGATGTCCCAAGACTCGAGATCGCCGCCCGGGCCGAGATCGGCGCTGAGAACTGTTCCGGGCGGGGCGAACGGGATCGGGCCGCCGCGTAAATAACGGCCGTGACAGCGCCGACAACCGCCGACGTTGATGAGATACCGCCCATACCCTCTATTGACCCCGATCTCCGGCGGTTCGGGGCGAGGCGGGGAATGATCGATGATCTCCGCCGGGATCAACGGGAGTTGGCCGCTCAGATAATAAAAGCGCGTGGAGATGCCGGCGCGCGCCCGCGGCAGGACCCGATCGACCGGCGGGAGGTCCTTAAGAAAGGCGATGAGAGCGCCGAGGTCGTCATCGCTTAAGTCGTTGAAATAGTTGGCCGGCATGTAGATCAATGGGGTACCGCTCGGCCGCAGGCCATGGCGGATGGCCCGGACCCAATCGGCATCGGTGAAATCACCGACACCGCCTTCGCCGCTCGTCAGGTTGGCGGCGGCCACCCGGCCCAAAGCCGTGCTTTCGCTATAGACTTTGCCGCCCAAATCTTCGCCATGGCAGTCGACGCATTTGCTGACAGCCCAAGCTACATGACGTCCGCATTTGATGGAGG
>DAOUYN010000136.1 GCA_030666075.1 Actinomycetes bacterium
AGGTCCCGATTAAGCTCAACTTTATCATCGACGACAGAGTGGTCGCTACTGTAGAGGATGGTGCCGTCACTGCGCCATATCTTGATCAGCTTGATATCCTCGTCGACGCCGATGACCGTTTGGCGCATCATCCGATCGAACTTCTTGCTTTTTAGGCGAGTGCTGTCCGGTGTGAAGTCAGAGGCTTTCAGGTCGTGAGCTGCGACCGTCCGCTGGGCTATGACGGTCCGGCGGGCGAATTCATCGAAGAACCGGTCGCGGACACGGTCGACAAGCACGGCTCCGGTCACCACTCCAGTGATGACCGTCGCAAACAAGCTTCCGGCGATGAACTTTTGCGTCAAGCTCATCCTATCTATCATATTCAGCCTCATAATCTTGTCGGACATTATATAGGCCGAATCAAGAAAAAATGCAACAAAAGCGCTGCTCAGCATGGTTAGCGTGGGTTTGGGACTGGGGGTCATATTGCCATAAACGGCCGCTCTTGTTACGATACGGGCCGTCAAAAAGGACAGCCCATGAACCCACGATCTATTCAGACCTCGAAGATCTTTTTACTGGCCATACTGTTGGTCACGGCCCTCTTTGGTTGCTCGAACGCCGCTGATGTCGCCGGCGATACCGACAAGAGTTCGACAGCCAGGCCGACATTAGAGAGTGAAAAGAAGCCCACTGACGGCGGCGTGAAACGGTTTGCCCGCGAGTATTGGGCCTTGGTCGACGGCCGGATGTACATGCCGCTCTTCAAGCAACTCTCGGCGAAGGACCGCCGACACACGGACGCGGAGCGCTTTTTCGAAAGACTCTTTCTCGAGAACCAATATAGTATGCGCTCCGAGGTCGTGGCCGTCGTTCGCGGGGACAAAGAGGCGACCGTCTCGGTCGATAAGATGATAGTACAGGGGACGGCGCGCGAAGTCGCCCGGGAAGAGCAACCATGGTTCTTCCGAGGCGGCCGCTGGTACCCCCGTCTCGACCAAGCGCAACTCTTTCTATATGGGGCCTTGCCGGAAGATATCGGCGTTACCGAGGTTGGCGAGGGCGAAGAGGCTCGTTTGCCCGGAGCGCTAGTCTCAATTGCCAGCGCGGATTCGCTGGGGCGGCGAGCGGACCGATATATATCCATCGATCTCAATTTGACCAACACCGGCACGCAAAGCCGCCGCTTCGACCTGAACTACTTCCTGCTTTTGGTCGGCCCCAATCTGGAAGCGTTGGCGCCGTCGGGGGAGAGCGGTACGGGCCTCATAGTGGAGTTAGGTCCAGGCGAGAGCACGGTCGCGCAAGTCGACTACCCCGTCTTTGAACCGCCGTCGGGCCGCTGGTCTGTGCTGGCGGGCTCCGACCCCGATAGAGTTCTCCTACCGCTTAGTCTATAATTCAGCCAGCTCTCCAACACCGGTAGATTGAGTTGGGAGCTAGCGGGCAAGCACGAGGTCGACGGAGCAGCTGTGACAGACGCACTCATCGTTACCGAGCAATTAACAAAATATTATGGCCAAAACCTGGGCGTTGCCGATCTCGACCTGGAGGTCCGCGAAGGCGAGATATTCGGGTTCTTGGGGCCTAACGGCGCCGGAAAGACGACGACTATCAGGACTCTCCTTGATTTCATTCGCCCTACCTCCGGGACAGCCTCCGTCTTCGGGCTCGACAGCCACAAGAATAGTGTCGATATCAATCGTCGGATCGGCTATCTCCCCGGGGAGCTGGAACTATATAAGAAGATGACCGGCCAGGAGCTGCTCAAGTATTTCGCCGCCCTGCGCGGGGGCGTCAATTGGCTCGATGTCGGCATGCTCGCCGACAGGCTGGGTTTCGATATGACCAAGCCGGTCAAGGCGCTCTCATCGGGAAACAAACATAAACTAGGGCTTATCCAGGCTTTCATGCACCGCCCAGATCTGCTGATCCTCGACGAACCGACAACAGGTCTCGACCCGCTGATGCAACAGGAGTTCTACCAGATGTTGCTTGAAGCGAAAGAGAAGGGCCAGACTACTTTTATTTCGTCTCACATCCTGCCGGAAGTCGAGCGGGTCTGCGATCGCGTGGGTTTCATTCGCGAAGGGCGGTTGGTCGAGATACTGACGGTGGCCGATCTCAAAGCTAAGGCCGTTCACCGCTTGGAACTAGTCTTTGCCGCCAATGTCCCTCAGGCCGACTTTATTGACCTTGAGGGCGTTAAGGATGTCGTGGTCGAGGACAATGTTGTCCGTTGCACAGTGGCCGGCGGTCTCGATGCGGTCGTCAAGGCGGCGGCCAAGCATGAAGTCGTCAACCTCATCAGCCACGAGCCGAATCTTGAAGATATCTTCATGGCTTATTACGGGGAAGACAGCAATGTTTCTTAGATACATCTTCTTGAAGAATTTGCGGGACAAGAGGGCGGCCATATTCTGGTGGAGCTTGTCATTCTTTCTTTTGGCCATCAGTGTCGCTTCCATCTATCCGGCTGTCGCCGAGACGGCGGCCGATCTCGAAGCCTATATCGAGAGCCTGCCCGATGCCTTCAAGGCTGCTTTCGCCCTTGGTGATGAGTCGATCGGTTCGCCGGTCGGCTACTTCAATGCCGAGTTCTTCACCTTCATGGCGCCGATAATGTTTCTGATCTTCGCCATCGGTTTCGGATCAGCGACGATCGCCGGAGAGGAAGAGGCCGGGACCTTAAGTATGCTTTTGGCCAACCCGGTGCCGCGGTGGCGAGTGGTTATCGAAAAATTCGTCGCCATGGCCCTCGGTACCGCATTCTTGGCTGTAGTGCTTTGGCTCTCGCTCGTAGTCGGGGTCAGGGCCTTTGATATCGATATCTCGCAAGGGCGACTGGCGGCTGCTACCGTCAGCAGTGCGTTGCTTGGCCTGTCGTTTGGAACCGTTGCGTTTGCCGTCGGGGCAGCGACCGGACGTCGGGGGCTGGCTGTCGCGCTCGCGGTGGTCTTGACCGTCGTCTCTTATCTCCTCGGTATCTTCGCGAAGATCGTCGAGTCTCTCGAGTCATTTGAGCAGTTTTCACTTTTCTACTATGCGGTCGATGTCAATCCGCTTGCCAATGGGCTCAAAGCCGGTAACGTGGTAGTTTTCATCGGCGTTATCGCGGTTGCCTTGGTGGCGGCCTTGGTCGCATTTGAACGCCGCGACTTGGCGGTGTAGTATTCTCGTTATTCAGGCGATCGCTTGATGGGGTCGGTTCAACAGTAGGGGGCGTAATGGGCGCATTCGATGTCGGGCAAGAGCTGGACGAAGCACAAGTCCAAGGAATCGTGGATTCCGGTTATCAGGTACGGATCGGCGACTACATGAGTCAAGGCTGGGCGCTTTTTACTCGCAATCCCGGCAATTTCATCGGCTTTCTGATCCTTTCGGGACTCATCAGCATGGCTGCTTCCATTGTGCCGTTCAGCGGGCTCTTGCTGACACCTCTGACCGCCGGGTACTACATCTTTATCTTCAAGATGATCAAGGATGAGCGGCCGGAATTCGGTGACTTCTTTCAAGGGTTCAATTTCTTTCTGCCCATTGTCATCAGCAGTATACTTATCACTATCTTTGTCGCTGTCGGCCTTGTGTTGTTGATCTTGCCCGGGATATATTTGGCTGTCAGTTATCTTTTTGTCATCCCGTTCATCGTCGATAAAGATATGCATTTCTGGCAGGCCATGAATGTCAGCCGCAAGCTCATCAGTAAAAACTGGTTTTCTTTCTTGGGGTTCGTTCTCTTGCTGGGCCTACTGAACTTTGTCGGGGCGCTACTCCTGCTCGTCGGCTTGTTGGTGACGATACCGTGGACGATGTGCGCGATGGCCGCTGCTTACGCCGATATC
>DAOUYN010000036.1 GCA_030666075.1 Actinomycetes bacterium
AGGCGATCGGCCAGGACGACCTCCGGGGTCTCCATGTCAATACCGGCTAATAGTCCGCCGATCTCGGCATCGGGGTCGCCGGCTAGTATCCGGGTGTCGGAGTAAGGGTTGGTCAGTTTATCAGTGTCGTACAGGGCTTTATCCTCATCGGAAAGTTTCTCGAACGCCTCTTTGCGTTTCTTGAGTTGCGCGTCGACAGCTTCGCGACCCCGAGGATCGGCCTCGATGCCGGTCTTAATAGCGAGTTCATAGATTTCCCTAAGTTTCATCCTTCTCCGTTCTACCTCCGGCTTACAAACCGGTTCTCTGCGATGTAGTAGCGATACTTGAGACTCTGCCCCGCGGAGATACCTATCCGCGTAGCCGAGACAACATTAAAACGGTTATCGCCGCTCTCTTCAACCCCTAGCTCGGTCGAATCAAGAACAGTGCCGTTATGCGCGCCGTCGATCCCCAGCGCCTGTGTCAGTTTAGCCGGGCCGTTAGTCAGATCGATGTCCTTCTTCACCGGACGATTGATCAAAAGGATATCGACCCCAGCCAATGGCTCGAGCGCCCGGATCAAGACGGCGCCGGCTGTCCCTTCGGCCTCCGTGACAAAATTCAACAAGAAGTGTATTCCATAGTTGAAGTAGACGTAAGCGCGCCCAGCCGGGCCGAACATCACGTGATTACGAGCGGTTCGCCCGCGGGCGGCATGGCTGGCCGGGTCGCCATTTTCAAAGTAGGCCTCGGTCTCGACAATACGCGACGTCGTGATCGTTCCCCTCACGCGTCGGATGAGGACCTTTCCTAGCAAGGCCCGGGCGACGACGGAGGTGTCGCGGGCATAGAAATCTACCGGCAAGAACACCGACCCAACCTACTCGAGGAGAGCGGCGGCGAACTCTTGGGCGTCAAAGGGGCCCAGGTCTTGTACCTGTTCGCCCGTGCCGACCATCACAATAGGTATCCCCAGCTCACGCTGGATAGCTAGGACGATCCCTCCTTTGGCCGTACCGTCGAGCTTGGTCAGGACGAGTCCATCCAGGCCGAGCGCCTCGTGAAAGAGCTTGGCTTGAGTTATTCCATTCTGCCCGGTGGTAGCATCCAGGACCAGGAGGGTCTTGACGGTAAATTGCTCCCCGGCTTCCCGGACCGTGACTCTCTTGATCTTCTTGAGTTCCTCCATCAGATTGACGTAGGTATGAAGCCGTCCGGCCGTGTCGATAAGAGCGAAATCCCGCCGGTCGGCGCGCATAGATTGGATCGCATCGTAGACCACGGCAGCCGGATCGGCGCCCCGCTGGTGCTTGACGATCTCGACACCCACCCGCTCGGCCCAACGCTCAAGTTGCTCTACCGCTGCGGCCCTAAACGTATCGGCGGCCACGAGCATGACGCGGGCGGGCCGGTCTTTCAGATAGTGCGCCAACTTACCGACTGTCGTCGTCTTCCCGGTCCCATTGACTCCCACTACTAAGAAAATGCATGGAGGCTCTATATCCAGCAGTCCGTCGCGGCCGGCGAATTCGCCGAGCTGGCTGGAGATCTCATCGCGCAAGATGCCCATCAATTCTTCAGCCTCGAACGCTTGCTCCGCCTTGGCCCGATCTCTGACATGGTCGACGATCTCCATCGTAGTATCCATACCGACATCGGCCCCGATCAACGCCTCCTCCAAGCTCTCCCAATCCTCGTCAGTCAGCTTGGCGCCGGTGAATATCGATTTTACTTGGTAGCTAAGATTGGTCCTCGACTTCTTCAGGCCGCCCGATAGCCGATGCCACCAGCCTGCCTTCTTCTCCTCTTCCATCCACTCTCTCCTCGGGACTCAGTTTTTGTGATATGACTTTCGATACCCCATCCGCCTGCATGGAGACACCATAGATGGAATCAGCGATCTCCATAGTCAGGCGCTGGTGCGTAATGACCAGGAATTGGGTCTTACCCTTCAATTTCCGCATCAAGCGAATGAACCTGCCTAGATTGATAGTATCCAGCGCTGCCTCGACCTCATCCAAGATGTAGAAGGGGCTCGGACGAGAGTCGTGCAGAGCGAAGAGTAGCGCTAAACCGACCAGCGACCGCTCCCCGCCCGACAATAAGCTCAACGATTGCAAACGCTTCCCTTCCGGGCGGGCAACTATCTCGACTCCCGGCTCGGAATCCTCATCTTCTTCCTCGACCAGCGTCAATCCGGCCGTCCCGCCGGGAAAGAGCTCTTGGAAAACTTTCTGAAAACTCTCATTGACCTCCTGCAGAGTCTCCTCAAACCGGGCGGCTATCTTCTTATCGATGGCCTTAAGCACCGTTCGCAACGCCTTCTGACTGCGGACAAGATCATCCATCTGCTTGGTCAAAAAAGTCTGTCTCTCCTCGAGCTTGGTGAACTCGCCGGCCGCTATCTGATTAACCGGACCCATGCCCTCCAGCTTCGAGCGAAGGCGCCGCTCGCGAACGGCCCAATCCTCCGGTTGCCGCCCTTCATCGGGCCGGGCCAGAGCTGTTTCCAGCGCCACTCCCAACTCGTCCACCAGAAACCGGGTGATCTGGTGGACTTCCGTCTCAACTTGGGTCTTGGTCTCGGCCGCCGTCACCAGCTCCGAGTTGGCCAGATTGAGATCCGCATTGAGCGCGCGGACTCGCGCGTGTAATCCGCGGAGCTCCTCCCTGAGTCGGGCCGAACCGGCCTGCTCTGATTCATCTTGGCCCGCCAGCTCACGCGTGCGGACCTCGGCGGCCAGGCGCAAGGCTGTGTAGAGATCGTGAACAGGCTGAACGCGATGGCGCAGCTCTTCCGTAGCCGCGGCGATCTTATTTTGGTCGAAAAGGTCGCTCTCGGCCCGCTCCATTTCATCGGAGACGAGGATGAGCCGGCTCTTTAAGTGAGTCTGCCGCTCCGTTAAGGAGGCCATCGCCACCTGGGCCTCTGAGAGCAACGAGGTAGCCTTCTTCTCCGCCTCCAGGCTGGCAGCCCCGGCCTCCTGCCGCTCGTCCAGGGCTGTTTGTTTTGAGCCCACGTCTGAACGGGCCTCGCCAAGATCGGTTTCCAACCGCGTGATGATCGCCTTGGTTTCCTCGAGGCGTTTTTCTTTTTCGGCCAACCCCTTCTCGACCTCGCGTTCTTGTTCGTCAAGATAGACGATGTCCCGCTCCAAGCTCTGCAGTCGCATCGAAACGGCGACAACACGCCCGTCCAGCCTTTGTGATTCTGTTTGGCTGCGACCCTCTTCTTTTTGGATCGCGGCAAAGGTCTCCTCCGCTTTTGCCAGCTCTACCTTGGCCGAATCGATCTCGGCCGCGGCTGCCGCCATGCGGCCGCGAGCTTCAGACAACTGTCGTCTGGTGGCTAAGGACCCTTGAGATATGTCGCCCGCGGCCCGCCTGACGATGACTCCTCGGCTATCGACATAGTCTCCGAGTTCGTCGACGACAATGCCGCCTGGCGGAACAGACGCGCCGCCCTCAAGAAACCGATCCAGTTCGTCGGTTATCCAGACTCGCTCCAAGAGTGTCTGCGCGGCCCGTTGCACCGAAGGCGGGCAATCGACCACGTCGGCCCCCCGGCGCAGGCCCGGGGCCGGCTCGGCGACCTCGCCTGAAACAGCCGGCGCCAAGACCCTCACCGGATTGTCGCCCCGCTGCTTGGTATGGCGAAAGACCTCAACCGCCCCGGCCCTATCACTTGCGACCAGCGTATGCATATCCAGTCCCAAGGCCGACTCGATGGCTCGCTCATATCGCGCCTCGACGTTCAGCTGGGCCGAGAGCGAACCGAGAATATTCGGAAAACTCTTTCTTTCTTCGTCGAACCAAGCGAAATCCGGAGCGGCGTTTGCCTCAAGGGCTTCGAGCGCGCCAGCGCGAGCCCGCGCCTCGGCCAACTCCCCCGCTGCGTGCTCGTGTCTTTCAGCAGCGCTTGTCCGCGCTTGGCGGGCCGCTTCTATCTCCCGGGTCGCCTGCGCCACACGTTCTTTAGCGGCCAGCAACGCCTGGTCGAGCTCCGTTTTGGTCGTAACCGCCTGATCATGTTCGTCGACCACACTGGTTCGTTTTTGCGCCAAAGCGGCCTGCTGCTCGCGCAAGAATGAGATCTTCTCGGTCGTTGACTCGATAGCCGAATGGCGCTGGTTCACTTCCCGATCTAATTCAGCCCGTCGGTCCTTGGCTTTTTCCAGGGCCCCCCGTGCTTCCGCAACGCCCTCAGCAACCTGCTTAGCCGCCTTCTTGACGTCCTCGGCCGTTCGCCGCTCCCGATTCAGGCGCTTGTATAACTCGCCGAGTTCTTCGTCGAGGCCCTCTTTCTCTTCAAGCAACGCTTCGCGGTCCGTGCGCGCCTGCGAAGCCCGCCTCTCTAAGCTGTGGATAGACTGTCTCAGCTCGCTCAATTTGGCGACCAGGTTTTTCCCTTTTTCTTCAAGCAGGAGCAGACCGCTATTGATCCGCTCCGATAGCCCGGCGAGGCGCCGTCGATATTCGCCGATATCTCCCGAGAGTGCGCCTTTTGCCTCTAGCTCGGCTTCCAGTTCGTCGATGGCCACTTGTACCTCAAGCAGCTCCGTGTTGAGTTTCTCGATCCTGGACTCTTTGCCCTCGTGACCGGCTGACAGTTCCTCCCATTGGCTCCTAAGGCGCCGTAGCCGTCCGACAGCGCCGGCTGTCTGCGCCGCTCTAAGGTCTTGCTCAAGACGCTCGTACTCCTTAGCCATGTCGGCCTGCCGTTGAAGCGGGGCTAACTGACGATTCACTTCCCGCAAGATATCTTTCCCGCGGGTGAGATTCTGCTCCATCGCTTTAAGCTTGCGCAAGGCCCGGTCGCGCCGACGCTTATACTTAAGAACACCGGCCGCCTCCTCAAGAAGCTGCCGCCTGTCCCGGGGTTTACTATTGAGGATGTCATCAAGGCGTCCCTGGCTGATGACGGAATACATCTCCCGCCCTAAACCGCTGTCCGAGATCATCTCCTGGATGTCGATGAGCCGACAGGGATTGCGATTGAGCAGATACTCGCTCTCACCTGAACGGTAAAGTCGCCGGGTGATAGTCACTTCTGAAAAATCTATCGGGATGGCGCCATCGGAGTTATCCAAGGTTATCGAGACTTCCGCGGCCCCTAGAGCATTCTTGTCCGCGCTGCCCGAAAAAATGACATCCTCCATGGAGGAGCCGCGCAAAGTCTTGGCGCTTTGTTCGCCAAGGGCCCAGAGGACGCCGTCGGTAATATTGCTCTTGCCGCTCCCATTGGGACCGACGATGACCGTGATGCCGGGCTCAAACCTCAATATGGACTTATTGGCAAAAGACTTGAAGCCGCGAATGCTGACTGTCTGTAGGTACAAAGGCCCCCCGGCAGATTAATGGATGCTTAGCGTTTGATTCTATCACAACACGGCGATCGAAAAGTCCGCCAAAAAGCGACTCTCGCCTGCCTTAATGGCAGACGGAAGCGTACTCGCACCAGCGGCAATGAGTCCCCTCGGTTAACGGATGATCATCGGCTTTCGCGGCTGCTTCGATGCGGCCCACCAACGCGAGTACTTCGCCCTCGATCGCCCGCAGCTGCTCGGAAGACCGTCTCGATCGCAGGGTCCGGCCATGCGCCAGAAAATGCCAGACAAGATCCACCCGGTCGACCCACGGCCACCTCTTTTCGATCCCCAACTGATAAAGTGACAGTTGGCGATCGGCATCTATCACAGACTGGTCCGGGAGTACGCGGGAGGTCTTATAGTCGTGGATGACGACGCGTTTTTCACCGATGAAAGCGAGTCGGTCGATGTACCCTCGCATCGTGACCCGACCGGAATCGAGCTTGAAAGCGATGTGGTGTTCGACCGCCACGGTGCGGTCGTCATTAAACGGATAATGGCTCCGGTAGTAGTCCCTCAGGAAGCCTCGACCCTGTTCGCGATAGTCGGCCGGTCCCATTTCGCCACGGATGATGACGTCGTCACCCCACATGGCTTCCCAGGCGTCGTCATAGGCGGAATATGCCTGAACGAGCGTGAGCTCATCGCCTCTGATGATCCCGGCATAGAGGCGCTCCAACACCTTATGAACGGTTAGGCCGACGACCGCCTCGGCAGACCGTTTTCGTGACGGCAGCCGATCGATGTAGCGCCAGCGATACTGGCGCGGACACTGCTCAAAGGTCCGCAACCGGGAATGAGAGAAAGTCGACAAACAACTAGAGTTTGAGCTTGGATATCTCTTTGAGGGCCTCGGTCGCAGCCAACTGCTCGGCCCGCTTCTTGCTGGTACCGACACCGCGCCCAAAGACCTGACCGCGAACCGAGACTGCCGCCGAGAACATCGGGCGATGTGCCGGCCCCTCCTGGCTGACGATGTCATAATCGGGCAACGTGCCCCATCTATCCATTGTCAGCTCTTGCAGATTGGTTTTGGGGTCTCCCTGCTCCTTGCTTTGACCGCGCTCATTGATCCGCGACTCGAAGAGTCTGATAACGAAAACGGCCGCTGCGTCGAAGCCCTGATCCAAATAGATAGACCCGATCACCGCCTCAAGGCAGTCCGCCAGGACCGATGAGTTGGTGCGAAGCCCCGACTGTTCGGCCCCCTTGCCAATAAAGATGAACTCGCCGAGCTCCAGCTCTCTGGCGACTTCAGCCAATGTCACGGCGCTGACGAGATTGGCCCGCAATTTGGCCAGGCCGCCCTCTTGCATGTTAGGGAAATGGTTGAATATGTATTCGGTTATGGCCAGACCCAGAACGGAGTCCCCGAGGAATTCAAGACGTTCATTGAACTCACAGTCGCCTTCCTCATACGCGAACGAGCTATGGGTCAATGCTGTTCGTAGAAAGGTTTCGTTCTTAAAGCAAAGTTCAAGCCGCTCTTGCGCAGCAGCGATCCGGCCGGCGCCTGAGTCCCCGCCGGGGGCCTGGTCAGTGTTCAGTTCCATACCTGTTTATTGCCATTTCTTAAGTATTATTGTGGCATTGTGCCCACCAAAACCAAATGAATTGGACATCGCTATGTCAACTGACGCCTCTACCGGCTCATTGGGCACGTAATCAAGGTCGCAATTCGGGTCGGGGTCTTCATAATTGATCGTCGGAGGGATCATGCCGTTTTGAAGGGTCAGAGCGGTCGCTACAGTCTCTACCCCGCCGGCCGCGCCTAGAAGGTGGCCGGTCATCGACTTGATCGAGCTGAGGCGCAACTTTCGAGCGTAGTCACCAAACGTCGCTTTGACAGCCATCGTCTCGATCCTATCGTTGGCCTCTGTCGAGGTGCCATGCGCGTTGATGTAATCGATACCTTCGGGAGGAAGTCCGGCCTGATCGAGCGCCATGCGCATCGACCTGATCGCCCCCGAGCCCGTCTCGTCAGGCGCTGTGATATGGAAGGCGTCAGCGCTCGAGCCATAACCGACCACCTCGGCATAGATCCTGGCGCC
>DAOUYN010000027.1 GCA_030666075.1 Actinomycetes bacterium
ATCAAAACCGATGTCGCCCCAAACATCAAGGACTACGTCTTAGAAAAAGTAAGTAAGCTCGATCGATTCCTTGGAGACAAGATCGATTCGGCCGAAGCCAAGTTCGAGCATGAACGCAATCCAAGCATCACGGACAGCGAAAAGATCGAGGTGACCATCTATACGCGCGGTCACATCATTCGAGCCAAAGATTCGGCCGCCGATGTCCACGCGGCCATCGATAGCGTGGTCGACAAGTTGGAGCGGCAGATAGACAAATACAAAGAGAAGATGTATCGGAGCTCTACGAGCCACCGGGAGGAAGGCTATAAGCAAAAGGAGGCGACCATGTCGACACAAGCTGAAGCTGGGATAGTCCGGACCAAGCAAGTCGCCATGAAGCCGATGACCGCCTCAGAGGCGACCCTCCAGATGGATCTGCTTGGACATGAGTTCTTCGTCTTCAAGAATTCGGATAGCGACGAGATCAACGTCGTCTACAAGCGCCACGATGAAAACTACGGGCTGATCGAACCGCTGCTGTAGTTTTTAAGGGACAAACAAGCCATCAGGCCGGTCAACGGCCTGTGCTACAAATATATTGCAAAAAATGCCCCGTCGCTGGGGTATTTTTGCCATTTATTGCCCTTTTCTTATTGAATTACCAGCTAGGCCATTGACAGTTCAGCTATTCTTCGCTAGCCTAACCTCAAATTAAGAGTCGATTCGCAGTCAAGCAGTAGCATGCTAGTCGTAGTCAGAACAGTCGCCCGATAAGGCGAAGTCGCAGCAAGGATGGCATATGGACTCGGAATCACCGGTCGTCAATCGGGAAGAGATCGAGCGCGTACTCTGCCAGATAGCGGAAATCGATGCCGCTCGAGTCGTCTACAATCTAAGCAATGAGATCGAAGAACTCCACATCCTGGCCTCCGACGCCAAGGGACCCCGCCAGATCGTCCGAGATGTCGAATCAGTTCTAATGGCGCGGTTCGGGGTGGCCATCGACCACAAGAAGATCAGCATCGCTCAAATAGGCGACATCGGCCCTATTGCCGGCGATACTCCGCCTCCACCGGTCAGGCTTAAGATAGCCGGTATCAACACTGAGATCAGCGGTCAAGAAGCCACTTTCGAAGTAAGCCTGTCTCAAAACGGAACGAGCCACGTCGGAACAGCCACGGGCCCGGGCTCACAGAGCGGACGGCTCAGGCTGGCGGCTTTGGCAGCTTTGGACGCGGCCGGCAAATACACTTCAGCCGAACTGAACTACTCGCTTGAATACATCTCGATCGTGCCGTCCAACCACGGCAAGGTCGCTCTCGTATGCGTTTCCACTATGACCCGGGCCGGCGAAGAAACCTTCGCCGGTTCCGCTGTAGTCAAATTCAATGAGGGGGACTCGGTTGTGAAGGCGACATTGGCCGCGATCAATCGCAACATGGTCCTGGAATCATGATTATCTGATTTGGGGACCGACATCCGGTAGGAATCGCTATGCAATGAGCGGAGCGAACATTCCTTTCCAATACTAGCGGCTTGGGAAGAGACGGCCAAAAAAGGAGGCCCTCTTCCATGAAAACTAGGATCATCGTTTTGCTTTCGAGCCTCGCGGCTCTTGTGCTCGGTGGCGGCGCCGGCTGGCGCTGGTAAGTACAGGTTTTCGGATGTCGGTCTCCAATTTATTTAGGTTTGCTTATGCCGTCAGCATTGAGAATATATATAGGCTCCACGGCCGGGGCCACTGCCGGACTCTGTGCCTGGTTCGTGCTCGGTGAATTCAACATCCCCTGGCAAGCTTTTCTCTTCTTCAGCCTCTTAGTCTTTTTAGCGGAGAGTTTCTGTATCGATCTGCCTAAAGCCGGGGCCGTCTCGATTACGTTCACGATCATCCTGGCGGCGATGGTCCTCTACGGTCCCGCGCTAGCCGCCCTCTCTTCAGTCTTCGCTGCCTTTGTCTGGCGGGATATGAAGCGAGGGACAGAGCCCATTCGCTGGATCTTTAACGGTTCGCAATACGCGCTCTCAGCTACGGCAGCCGGTTGGACATATATAGCTACCGGCGGGGTCGTCCTTACCGAAGCGGGGCGGGGTTTCAACCTGATGGACTTCCCTTTTCTGCTCGTACCGATCTCCCTCTCTGTCGCTGCCTTCTTCCTCACTAATACTTTACTGGTCTCGATCGCTATCGGATTGGCCGAGAAAATGCGGCCCCTTGATGTGTGGCTGATCAACGTCCGCTGGGCTATACCTAATTTTTTTACTCTTGCCCCCCTCGGCCTGGCTATCGCCGAGATATTCATGGCTGCGGGATATATCGGAGTCGTGTTGTTCTTCGCGCCGGTGATCGGAGCGCGTCAGACATTCCAGGTCTGCAAGCGCCGGCGAGGGACCGATCTGGGCACGATCCAGTCGCTCATCGCCGCCCTGGAGGCAAAAGACCCATATACGCGGGGTCACTCCGAGCGGGTCGCCAAACTGTCCGAGATCATCGGCAAAGAGTTGAAGTTGGGCGAAGAAGCTCTGGAGACTTTGAGGTATGCCGGAGTCCTTCACGATATCGGTAAAGTCGGCACCGCCCGATATATATTGCGAAAACCCGGCAAGCTCAACGAAGATGAGCTCCAGCGTATCAGGCTCCACCCGGAAGCCGGCGCGCTGATCTTGCGTGAAGTCAGTTTCTTGAGCCGGGTCGTACCCGTCATATTCCACCACCATGAGCGATATGACGGGACCGGATACATCGACGGGATCGCTGGAGATGAGATCCCCTACTTAGCCAGGATCCTGACAGTCGCTGACGCGTATGACGCGATGACCTCTCCGCGGCCTTACCGGGCGAGACTGCCGAAGGACGCCGCCTGCCAGGAGCTGGTCGACTGTAGCGGAAGCCACTTCGATCCTAAGATCGTTGAGGCTTTCCTCAAGGCAATCGATTATTCACCGCAAGCTCTGGACGTACCCGAGGGGCAGTTGCAATTCAATGAAGTCTAAGAACACATCCTTGACGCTCATCAATCTGCTCATCCTAGCGATTGGACTGACGCTCTTGGGGGCGGAAGGGCGAATGATCGACCTCGGCGAGATCTCGTTGCTGGCCTTGGTGGTCTTTACGGTCATCGTCGCCCTCATTCGAATCGCCGATGTCGAACTTCCCCAGGGCGACAGGGTCACACTCGATGCCGCCATAATCGTCGCCACCGCGTTGCTCTTCGCGCAACCGGCAGTGTTGATCATTGCCGCCGGCGGTATTGTCATCGCCGAAGTCAGTCGCGACCAAAGCAGCGGTTTTAAGAACATACTCCTTCCGGTCGCCCGGAGGTCGATCATTATTTACGTGGCCAGCTTGTGGATGGGCGGACGGTACGTCAACGCCTCCGACCCCGATCTGGCGCTGAACTTGCTCGGCTGGGACCTCCTTTTGGCCCTGGCCATGTGCATTACTTTCTTTGTCCTGGAGATCGTATTCGACCAATTCTCGATGAGCCAGCGCCGCTCGCTCCCCTTTGTGCCGGCCTTTCTGGGCTCTTTGACCCTGATCGGGCCGATCTATTTCTCTCTCGCCTCCATCGGTGTGCTCATGTCGATCATGTACCCGTCGATGGAGCTGTGGGGCGTCTTCCTCTTCGGACTGCCGCTAGTAGTCGTCCACTACTCGTTCGAGCTGGTCTTGAACATCAAGAACACCTACCGGCATACGATCTCGGCACTCACTCGGGCCATCCAGGTCGAAGACTACCACCAGCGAAGTCACAGCGAGCGGGTAGCCGACCTCTCTATCGACATAGGGAGAGAGCTCGGTTTCCACGGCGAGCGCCTAGAATCACTTGGCTATGCGGCACTCCTCCACGATATCGGCAAGCTCGGTCTGGACGTGGACTCCTTCGACGCCCTGCTCGATTCCAAGCGGGTCGTCGACGGGATCGCCCCGCACGCTCAGATCGGCGCCGAGATACTAGAGCAAGTCGAATTCTTGAAACAATTCGCTGATATCGTCCGAAAGCACCACTTTCCATATGAAGGGGCATCCGATACCGATCAGCGTCATCCGGTCGAAGCCAGGATAATCGCCCTAGCCAACTATTTTGATCAGTTGACCCAGACCACATTGGCGGAGCGCCGCCTCTCCCCCAACCAGGCCGTCGCTAAGATAAAGAAAGAGGCCTTGAAGTTCGACCCGAAAGTCATCAGGGCACTAATAAATGTCTTAAAGCGCCAACAGCGACTAGTCGTCACAACCTGGTAATGTTACTCGAGGTCATCATTGTCGCGATCATCGTCGGCCTGGTTTCCGGCGGCAGACTCCCGCGCCTGAATGACCTGGAATTGCGCGGCTCCGGGCTGATCTTCATCGCCCTCGTAACCCAATTGGGCCTGCCGACAGCCGGCCGACTCCGTCCGGAAGCGGCGCCGGCCATCTTAGTCGCCTCATTTGCCCTCCTCCTCTTGGCGCTGCTCCTCAATGAAAAGACCGCGCCAATTGTCGTGATGACCACGGGTGTCTTCCTGAACTTGGTGGTGATCGCGGCCAATCGCGGTATGCCGGTCAAAGCCGCGGCACTCCCGGCGGCGGCCGCCGACCTCATCCACATCCCCATCTCCGAAGCGACACGGTTGCCGTGGTTGGGGGATATAATAACCTGGCCGCTGCCCGGGGCTTTCAGCGGCTTGGTCAGTCCCGGCGACATCTTTTTGAGCGCCGGGGTTTTTATGCTCATCTATAGCGGCATGATGTATAAAGGAAAGAGGCGTCAGCACCCGGTCGGGCGAAGAGCTGCCTAATTTCTCGACCGCCTTATTGGTGCTAGAATCATCCGTATGCGAAATCTATTTTCAAAAGCTCTTCGCCTCGGCGAAGGCAGAAAATTCAAAGCACTAGAAGAACAGGTCGAAGCTATCAACGAATGGGAGCCGGAGATCGCGGCTCTGAGTGATTCCGAGTTGCAGGCGAAGACGCCGGAGCTCCGCGCTCGATTGAATGAAGGCGAGACCGTCGAGGAACTCCTCCCGGAGGCCTTTGCCGTCGTGCGGGAAGCATCCGTGCGGGTGCTGGGCATGCGTCACTTCGATGTTCAGCTCATGGGCGGGATCGTCCTCTTTCAGGGGAATATCGCGGAGATGAAAACTGGTGAAGGCAAGACGCTTGTCTCCACTTTGCCGGTCTATCTAGAAGCGCTCACCGGAGAAAACATCCACCTTGTCACGGTCAACGATTACTTGGCAAAACGCGACAGCGAGTGGATGGGCCAGATCTACGAATGGCTGGGGCTCAAAGTCGGGCTCTTGCAAAACCAGATGGAACCGGCCTTCCGCCGCCTTGCCTATCAAGCCGATGTCACGTATGGCACAAACAGCGAGTTCGGCTTCGATTACCTGAGGGATAATATGGCCGTCGACGCCCGCGAAATGGTCCAGCGCGGCCACCACTTCAGTATCGTCGATGAAGTCGACAGCATCCTCGTCGATGAAGCTAGAACGCCCCTTATCATCTCCGGGGCCGCCGAAAAGGCAGCCGACATTTATCGTACATTTGCGAAGATCGTGCCCCGCCTCAAACGCGAAGAGGATTACGAGGTCGATGAGAAGATGAAGACCGTGGCCGTGACCGAGGCCGGCGTCACTAAGGTCGAGAAAGCATTGAAGATCGATAACCTTTACGATAATACGAGTTCTCAGCTGGTCAACCACCTCAACCAAGCCCTCAAGGCCCATGGTCTTTTCCGCAAGGACGTCGATTATGTGATAAAAGACGGCGAGATCATCATCGTCGATGAGTTCACCGGGCGGTTGATGGAGGGGCGCCGATACAGCGAGGGTCTGCACCAATCGATCGAAGCCAAGGAAAAGGTCAATATCCGTGAAGAAAACCAGACACTGGCGACGATCACACTGCAAAACTACTTCCGCCTCTACGACAAACTGGCCGGCATGACGGGTACGGCGGCGACGGAAGCGAATGAGTTCCGCGAGATATATAAGCTCGAGACTGTGGTCGTCCCGACCAACATGCCGATGATCCGCGACGATGCATCGGATCGGATCTTTAAAACTGAGAAAGCCAAGCACTTAGCGGTCATCGAGGATATCGTCACCCGCCACAAGCAGGGACAGCCGGTTCTGGTCGGCACTATTTCGATCGAGCGATCAGAGCTCCTAAGCAGCATGCTTAAGAAGAGGGGCGTCAAACACGAGGTCCTCAATGCCAAACACCACGAGCGGGAGGCAGAGATAGTCTCCGAGGCCGGACAACCGGCAGCCGTGACCATCGCCACGAATATGGCCGGACGAGGAACAGATATCGTCCTGGGCGAGGGGGTCGTCGAAGTCGGCGGGCTCCATGTCCTGGGGACCGAACGACATGAATCGAGACGGATCGACAACCAGCTCCGGGGCCGGTCGGGGCGCCAGGGCGATCCCGGTTCATCCCAGTTCTATATTTCCCTGGAAGATGACCTGATGCGCCTCTTTGGCCAGATGGAGCGCCTCGGCGGGCTCATGGAGCGCCTCGGCATCCCGGACGATGTGCCCATCGAGCACAACATGGTCAGCCGCTCGATCGAGACGGCCCAAAAGCAAGTCGAGGGACAAAACTTCGAAGCCCGAAAGCACGTCCTCAAATACGATGACGTCATGAACAAACAGCGAGAAGTGATCTACGAACAACGCAACAAGGTCCTGTTTGGCGAGGAGATCGGGGACCAGAGCCGTGAGATTCTCAATGCTCTGATAAACGGCTACGTCGAGACCTTCACAAACACGGCCACCGATCCGGAAGACTGGGATTGGGACGGCCTGACGGCCGCTTACAATCAGCTTCAGCCAGAACATGTGGCAAACGAAGAGCTACACGAGTTCATCACCCCCGATGATGTCGCCGAATACTTGAGCGAAAAAACTCTGGCCTTCCATGACAAGCGGACCGAGGATTTGGGGCAAGGGCTATTTGAAGAACTGCAAAAATCTGTTCTGCTGCAGGTGGTCGACACCAAATGGCGCGAGCATCTCTATGAAATGGACTATCTGCGCGAAGGGATCGGTCTACGGGCTATCGGCCAACGAGACCCTCTCATCGAGTACCAGAGCGAAGGTTACTCAATGTTTCAAACGATGATCGACAGCATCCAAGAAGATTTTGCCCGCTATATCTTCCATGCCCAACTGGTAGAAGAAACGCGCCAGCAGGTCGAAGTGGTAGCGGAGGGCCGGGGAGAGGGACCGGCGGCGATGGCCAACTCAAAGCCGCCCCCCCGGGACAGCGAGTCTGCGGGCGCCGGCGGCGCCAAGATCGGCCGGAACGACCCGTGTAGCTGTGGCAGCGGCAAGAAGTATAAGAAATGCTGCGGGGCCTAAACACTTGATCGAGGACAGAAAAGACCGGATCGCCGAACTGCGCCGCAAACTCGGATCGATAAAGGAGTATCTTTGACCTCGATGGCAAACGCGCGGAGATAGAGGCACTAGAGGTCGAAGCCGCCCGCCCGGACCTGTGGTCCGATCAAGAAGCCGCCCAAAAAACGACGCGTAAGCTCTCGGAACTAAAGGAAGAGGTCGAGGCATGTGACCGGACGGTCCGGGAGCTTGACGATGTCGAAGTCCTGAATGAACTAGCCGTAACGGAGGACGACGAAGACTCAGGAGTCGAAGTCCTCGAAGGTCTCGAAAAAGTCGGGGCTGAACTCGATGGGCTCGAGAAGTATCTCTGGTTCTCCGGCGAACTCGACAGCCACGGAGCCATCCTCATGGTCCACACCGGCGCCGGAGGGACCGAATCCCAGGACTGGGCGAACATGTTGCTCCGGATGTATCTGCGCTGGGCCGACTCCGAAGGCTATCGATCCACCATCAATGAAGTCTCAGCCGAGGAGAGCGTCGGCATCAAGAGCGCCACGATAACGATAGACGGGCCATATGTCTATGGGCTCCTGCGAGCGGAAAAAGGAGTGCACCGCCTTGTGCGCATCTCCCCTTTCGATGCCGCCAAGCGCCGCCACACTACTTTCGCCTCGGTCGATGTCGTTCCAGCCATCGATGAAGATATCGAGATCACGGTCGACGCACAAGATCTGCGCATCGACACCTA
>DAOUYN010000100.1 GCA_030666075.1 Actinomycetes bacterium
CAGGGACACGTACCTGAGTTCCAGGGACACGTACCTAATTGTTCACTAAGAAGATAATTAGGTACGTGTCCCTGGAACTACCGTTCGGGACGTTTATCAGGAGTGGGCCGTTGAAGGGCCCGACTTCTTCGATCTTCAGATCGACATTCGGAAGAAGGCCGAGTGTCGCCAGGTATTTGAGCATTTCCGGATCGTCCTCGAAAACCTTCACTATCCTGACTCGATCCGAAGCTCTGCAGTCGACCAGAGAGGTTGACGGCGCCTCGACGATAGCTCCGTCTCCCCCCGGGATAGGATGGCCGTGCTGGTAAGTTCCAGGATTATCCAACTCCAGTCCTCCGATCATGCTCCATGGTCTCTTCCTTGCCATCGCAAGAGTCAGCCACCTTTGTCAAATTAGCTATACCGAAAAGACAAACTAAGGTTACCCAAATCAAAAATCCTATATCAATCAGTCGTCGTAAACCGATTTGACGGGCGAGCGAGCAGGCTAGTTAGCTGGACTTTTACGCTGCCACAGCCTAAAATAGACGTTTTATTAAAGAAACCTTTCACAAGCACGCGGCTCGGGTTTCGGATGCGTGTTTTGTGGTCAAAGTGAGTTGAGAAGCCGGATGGATACTTACCTTATACCGATATTGAGCATGGGCGGTCTGGGCGCGTTGCTTGCTTCCGTACTGGTTCTCGCGGACAGCAAGCTACGGGTGCAAGAAGACCCCAATATCGACTTGGTCGAGGAAGAGTTGCCCGGCGCCAACTGCGGGGTCTGCGGGTACCCCGGCTGCCGGCAGTTCGCCGAGCAGGTGGTAGCGGGCAAACTGGACCCGACAGAATGCCGCCCGAGCAATTCGGCGGCGATCGAGGCTATCGCCGGGATTCTCGGCATCGAGGTCGAGGTCGGTGTTCCGCTTAAGGCCCGTATCAGGTGCCTGGGCGGCATGGCCGAGGCCGGTACCCGCGCGGACTATGCCGGCGTCGAAGACTGCCGGGCAGCCGCCCTGGTGGGGGGAGGCAACAAGGGTTGCGTTTACGGATGCCTGGGTTTCGGCACTTGCGTTGAATCCTGCCCCTTCGGAGCCATGCGGATGGACGCCAATGGACTGCCGGAGATAAACGATGATCTATGCACAGGTTGCGGTATCTGCACCGAGGCCTGCCCGAAGAAGATAATCGATCTTGTCCGCGAGGGCGAGAAGGTTTTAATAGGCTGCTCTTCGCCGGAAAAAACCAAGGCAGTCAAAGAGGTTTGCTCTCGCGGCTGTATCGGGTGTTCGCTGTGCGCGAAAGTCTGTCCGGTCGACGCCATCGTGATGGATGGGAATCTACCCAATATCGACCAAGAAAAGTGTACTGCCTGCGGAGATTGCATCGACAGATGCCCGACCGATTCCTTGCTTGAACCGCAGATTAACCATATCTTACTTATCAGACAGAAAAAGGAAGCGGTTTAGAAGGAGGCCCGGCGGTAGCGTCGTTCACGCGATGACCATCTGGGATAAATTACTCATTACGACCGTCTTGGCCGCCGTAGCGGCGAGCTTCTTTATCGTCGGCGCCGCGCTCGGCGGCACAGGTCCCGGGGAATCGATTATCGTTAAGGTCGATGGGGTTGTCGCTAAGCGTTTGCCCTTAGGTGAGCCGACGACTTTGACGATCAAGGGACGTTCAGGCAGCTGCCGGATCCAGGTCGCGAACGGCGCGGTCAGCATGGTCAGCTCGGACTGTCCAAATGGACTCTGCGTGGCTGCCGGCTCGACCAATGAAGCGGGTAAAGCCATCGTCTGTCTGCCGCATAGGATAGTTGTCGAAGTGATTGGGACTGCGAGTTCCTCAAACGGTGTCGATGCGGTGGTCCGCTGATGTCTATTGACGCGCTTGCCGCCGCCAGCCCCGCCAAAAAAATGTCTACGGCGGCCCTCTTGTTGGCCGCCGGGATCATGATCCAGGGAATCGAAGCCGTCTATCTGCCGCCGATGATGATCCCGGGCGCTAAGCTCGGTCTGGCCAACTCGATCACGATGTTAGCGATCATTCTCTTTGGGTGGCGGGAGGTCCTGACGCATGTAGCATTGCGGGCGACTTCTGTCAGCCTGATAACGGGTACGTTTTTATCGACCACGTATATATATAGTCTGACCGGAGCCCTCCTGAGCGCGATCGCGATGTTGGTTGTCTATCGGTATCTTTATGGGCCGCTGAGTTACGTCGGGGTCAGTGTTTTCGGCGCCTTGGTCCACAACCTGACACAACTGACTCTCTCGATCTTTATCCTCGGACATATCGGCATAGTCTCTCTTTTGCCGTGGCTCCTCGTGTTTGCCCTGCTGACCGGAACGGGGAACGGGAGCTTGGTCAATATTGTCGGTCCGCGCCTGGGCGACCTCGGGCTCTTTGGGCGCCTCGACCATATCTAGCAGGCAACCGGTCGAGTGCCGCATCGGGTTGTTATTTTACGACGGTTGGTTTAACCTTGTTGGGCTTGTTTAGCAGGTCACCAAGGTTTAGGAACTCTATGACGGCAGCGGCCGAAAAGCCGGTCAGACATATCACAACTAAAAACATGCCGACCTCGACCCGCCCGCGTGAGCGGTTGCGCGACTACGGAGCGCCGCAGCTGTCGACGGCGGAGTTGATAGCGATCATCCTGGGAACGGGTGCGCGCGGCGTCACTTCGACCCACTTGGCCGAACGGATCGTCGAAGAGTTCGATGGCGGCGCCGGACGGCTGGGCCGGCTGGAATTGGAAGAGTTGGCCGAGATTCCAGGCATCGGCGAGGCCAAGGCGAGCCAGATGGTGGCGGCTGTCGAGTTGGGACGGCGGGTCGCCGGGGCCAAGCCCGCGAAGTATATATCCTTGGCGTCACCCGAGAAAGTGGCCGCCCTGCTCATGCCAAGGATGCGCGATTATGAGCGGGAGCATTTCGTGGCTCTCATAGTGGATGCCAAATTATGCCTTAAGAAAGAGGTGGAGGTGGCAGTGGGCGGATTGACGGCCGCTATCATCCACCCACGCGACTTGTATAAGCAGGCGATCAGAGCAAATGGTTGCGGCCTGATCGTCGCCCATAATCACCCCAGCGGGGAAGTCACGCCCAGCCGTGAAGACGTAATATTGACCAAGCGTTTAATGGAGGCCGGGAAGATCCTGGGCATCGATTTCCACGACCACATAATCATCGGCGATGGACGCTGGATGAGCTTAAAGGAGCAAGGTTACCTTTCATGATATTCGACTTTTTATTCGGAGCCCTCAGCCGAGATATCGGCATTGATCTAGGGACCGCAAATACACTGGTGTACGTCAGAGGCAGAGGGATCGTCCTGGTGGAACCTTCAGTAGTGGCGATCCAAAAAGATACCGGCAAGGTTTTGGCGGTCGGGACGGAAGCCAAGCGGATGATCGGGCGCACGCCGGGAAATATCGTAGCCATCAGGCCGCTGAAGGATGGCGTCATCGCGGATTTTCAAGTGACCGAAACTATGATCCGCAATCTCATAGCCCGGGCGCACAAACGCAACTATGTAGTCCATCCGCGGGTGGTCGTCTGCGTACCGTCCGGAGTAACGGCGGTGGAGAAGCGGGCCGTCTACGAGGCCACGTTATCCGCCGGAGCCCGCGAGGCGCATCTGATAGAGGAACCGATGGCCGCGGCGATCGGAGCTGGCCTGCCGATTCAGGAGCCAACGGGCAACATGGTCGTCGATATCGGCGGGGGCACGACCGAGGTGGCCGTGATCTCGCTTGGGGGCATCGTCGCCAGTATTTCTGTCCGGGTCGGCGGCGACGAATTCGATGAGGCCATCATCGCCCACGTGAAGAAAGAATATAATGTGATGATCGGTGAGCGGACCGCTGAAGAGATAAAGATCGAGATCGGTTCAGCTTATCCGCTCCCGGAAGAAGAAGATGTCGAAGTGAGAGGGCGAGACCTGCTTTCGGGACTGCCGAAAAACATCGTACTCTCCTCAGAGGAGATCCGGATAGCCCTGGAAGAGACTCTTAGTCAGATAATCGCCGCCATCAAAAGTACGCTCGAAAAGACGCCGCCTGAACTATCGAGCGACATCATGGATAGGGGTATCGTCCTTACCGGCGGCGGCTCCTTAATGAAGGGGCTCGACGAACGCCTGCGGCAGGAGACGAATATCCCAGTGCATGTGACAGACGACCCTCTTAGTTGTGTGGTCATCGGGGCGGGCAAGTCTCTTGAAGAACTTGAGCTGCTCAAGCGCGTCTCGATCGGGACCCAAAGATAACGGTCATGGAAACCGAGTTTCGCCGCCCTCGTGTTTGACGGACGGCGTCACTTGCTGATATAGGTATTGCTATGCACTCAAGGACGAGCAACCGGGGCCGAGCGCTGCTGGTTTTTCTTATCGTTCTCGCCGCGTTCATCATCACCCTCTTCTATGGGGGCGGCGGCGGTATTATTGACGGTGCCCAGAGAATAGCGCTGGCGGTCGTGGCTCCGGCACAACGAGCGGTGGCTGCGGTTGTCGATCCCTTCGCCCAGGTCTCGCGCTATTCAGTCCGTCTCAGTTCAGTGACTACGGATAACCGTGACCTAAGAGCGGAGAACTCCGACCTAAAGAAGGAGCTCAAGCTCCTCGCCCGACACGCTTCCGAGAACAGACGGCTCCGCCTGTTGGCCGGGTTCAGAGATGACTTTTCGCTCGAGACGGCTGCTGCTGTAA
>DAOUYN010000074.1 GCA_030666075.1 Actinomycetes bacterium
CAGGGACACGTACCTAATTATTTCCATAGAGATTAATTAGGTACGTGTCCCTGGAACTGGTACGAGATTAATTAGGTACGTGTCCCTGGAACTAGTTCTTGAAGCGCTTGTAGATCCGATAAGGCCAGAAGTTGCGAACGCGGCTGACCAGCGCGTGGAGTTCGTCGAGGCTCTCATTTTGGGCCGCAACAACGCTCTTGAGGTCGGCTAGTTGGCGGTCACGTTCGGACAAGGCCTCTCTGGCCTGGGCAAGATCCTGATTCGTAGAGCCGCGAAGCTCATCGACAAGCTGGGAGACATCGCGCTTAAGGTCTTGATCGATCAGTCCGGTAAGCAAGCGGAAGAACTCCAACTGAGCGTCGTCGGCTGTGGGCGCGCCGCCGTCCGCGCTCACAGCTTGCGCGGCGCGCTCCCCGCCAAATGCTTTGACGGCCGGGGCGCCGGCTTTCGAGCCGACGATGACTCGACGATAACTCGGCTCCCGGCAGTCATGAGGCGAGTAGTTCAAATTATAGAACCGGTCAACCCGGCGGTGCAGCTCATCGGTCTCAGGGTGGGACATCAAGTGGTGCTTGGCGACCATCATCGGCAACCAATGATAAAGATAGCCGCTGGGGAAATCTTCGGTGGAAAAACCGGCCGTACTCAACCCTGACAGAGTCGCATCCAAGTCGGGCAACCCATTGTCGAGATGTTCGCGAAGCGTCACAAAATCTGTCTTCAGGACCCGCTCGACGTACCCGTAGAGGATCTCCTCGGCCATGGTGGTCCTCTCGTCGGCAAAGGGCGCCGTCATAAAGAGGTACTCCTTCGAGACCCTGGCCAGTTCTCGCAAGAAGGCGTCGCGCTCCCCTGCCGGCACGTGCTCCAATGTATCGCAGGTGCAGACGAGATCGAACGAACTATCCTCAAAAGGCAGCTCGGCGCCGCTGGCCTGGATATAGTTGGGAGCCTCGGCTTCGATGACATCGACGACAGTGACCGAGTCATCCGGGAGCCAATCGACCATCAACCCGGGAAAGCCGCCGACATCGAGGACCTTTAGGGACTCACCGGGCGCGGGCCTGACGGCATCGGCAAAGTCGCGGGCGGCTTTGTACCGCTGGAACTGATCGAAAGGGAGCTCCAGGAAATCGTCGCGCACGCTAGTCTTTTTCCAGCTCACGAATGGGCTGACGGTCGTGCAGGCCCCATGATGCCGGGATATGAAAGACCCCGTAATCGCTCAACTCACCGGAGGAGACCTCCAGCATATAGGCGCGATCGTGATGGTCGTAAGGGTGGAGGCAAGAGAAATCATAGACGACGGTACTCACCACGTAGCTCCCTTTCAACAGCGGCAACAACTCGATAACATATCTGACCGAGCCCTTCCCGGCTATCTTATCAAAAATCGTCCCGGAGAACTTACTATTAGTCCCGGTGATATGGACGCCGTCGCGAGAGTGAATAGCGACGCCGAAAACAGGCCGCGCGATCTCTTCGGAAGCTTCATAATCCATCTCCACGACGAGGCGCTCGCCGGTCTTGAAGATATGGCGCTCATTCTCCACATCATCCAAGAAGCGGACACCGGTTATCTTGACCTCGCCCGAGCCCCACCGAGCCCCATGCTCGACCTCTTCGAGCTCGGTCGCCTTCGATTCTTCCTGCCGGTTCACTTCTTCCAGGTAAGAGTCGACGACTTGAGCGGCGCGCCCGCTCTCCTTCATCACTCCGTGCTCCAGCCAGATAGCTTCGTCACATATATTCCTGACCTGGTCTAAGGCGTGAGAAACGACTACGATGGTCTTGCCTTGTTCCTTGAGTTCATAAAGCTTGTTGAGGCACTTGCGCTGGAATGACTCGTCGCCAACGGCCAGGATCTCGTCGACGAGCAAGATATCCGGGTCTACATTGATGGCCACGGCAAAACCCAACCGGACGTACATCCCGCTCGAATAGCTCTTGACGGGCATGTCTATGAATTTGCTGAGCTCAGAGAAGGCGATGATGTCATCGATGCGCTCGTCGATCTGGGCGCGTGTCAGCCCGAGAATAGAGCCGTTGAGGTAGGTGTTCTCCCGGCCCGTAAGGTCGGGGTGGAAGCCGGCCCCAAGCTCCAGGAGCGCCGATATCTTCCCGTTGATCTCGATGCTTCCTTTATTCGGCCGCAATATCTTGGCCAGTATCTTGAGCATCGAACTCTTTCCTGAGCCATTCTCTCCGATGATGCCGATCGTCGTGCCCTCTTCGACCTCGAATGAGACCCCTTTGAGCGCCCAGAAAGCTTCGTACTTGGCCCGGCGCCGCCTGAGCAGCGTTTCTTTGAGACTAAGGTTGCGCTCCTGATAGATCTTGAAGTTCTTCCAGACATCGTCGACGCGGATGACGACTTTACCGGCCATGCTAGACCTCCTCCGCAAAAGCCGGCTCGAGCCGGAGGAAGACAGTATACCCGACCAGAAAGACAGCGACCGCTACGACGGCAGAATAGACGAGGAGGTTGAAAGACGGATGGCTGACGCCATGCAAGACGTGATGGAACGACTCGATGATCGCCGTGACCGGATTGGCCTTGTAGGCCTGGATATAGATGGGGGGCGCCCGGCCCTCCATTATGGCGATCGGATAGATTATCGGCGTGGCGTAGAACGTCACCATCAGCAATATCCCGATCAGATGCTGGACATCGCGCATATAAACATTGAGGGAAGCGACAAGCAGCGACACTCCGATAGTGAAGGTGAAGAGTATCGGGATGATGATGAGCAGGTATGGGAGGAACTTGTAGAACTCTAAGTATTTCGGGTCGCTTACCAGGCCGGTGATGAGAACAAATAAGAAAAAGACACCCAACTCGAGGGCAAAATTGACGAGATTGGCGAAGCCGATGGAAACCGGCAGGAGTTCCCGCGGGAAAAAGACTTTCTTAACAAGCGCGCCGTTGCCGACGATCGAGGTCGTCGAACCGGTGACAGTGGCGCTGAAAAAATTCCAGGGCAAGAATCCCGCCAGGAAGAAGAGCGGAAAGTTTTCAATGCCGCCGATGTTCTTGATAGGCAAGACGATCGTGAAGATTACCGTAAAGACGAGCATCATCAAGATCGGGTTTAGCAGCGACCAGAAGAACCCGAGGACCGAGTTCTTGTACTTCACTTTCAATTCCTTGCGGGTGAAGTTGAGTAACAGTTCCTTATATGACAAGAGCGTATTAAACGCGGCGATCATTTAAAGTAGTCCGCCAGTCCCTCTTCCCAGGGACGCATCGGCTCCATGCCCTGCAGCTCAAGAGTGAGATTACGTAAAACCGACAGGGCCGGGCGCGGAGCCGGGCGCTGCATCTCGCTCGTCTTGATCGGCTTGACCTCGACATCCATCGCCGCCGTCTCGAAGATCTTCTTGGCGAAACCGCACCAAGAGACGGAGCCGGCATTCGTGGTGTGATAGATGCCATAGCGCCCGCTCATGCCGATCTCCACCAGCTTGGCCGCGAGGTCCGCGGCAAAAGTCGGGGAGCCCACCTGGTCGTCGACGACACTGACCGAGCCGCGCTCCTCGCCAAGGCGCAACATCGTCTTGACGAAGTTATGTCCATGCCGGCCGTAAAGCCAGGCGGTCCGACAGATATAAAACCGGTTGGTCAAGGCCATCACATAGCGTTCGCCGGCTAATTTGGAAGCACCGTAGACGCTGAGCGGGTTGGGGTCGTCGAATTCAGTGTAAGGCTCGCCCTTGCCCCCGTCGAAGACGAAATCGGTGCTGACATAGAGGATGGCCGCGCCATACTCCTCGGCTGCGATGGTCAGGTTCTGAGCGCCGATAGCATTGACCTGAAAAGCCCGGTCGATATGGAGTTCGGCCCCGTCGACATCCGTAAACGCGGCCCCGTGGATTATCAGCTCCGGCTTGATCTTCCCGACTGCCCGCAAAACGGCGGCGAAATCGGTAATATCCAGCTCTTCGATATCGACCGGGAATACCTCATGCCCGGTGAGCGTACGCTGCAAGTCCGTACCAAGCTGCCCGTTTGCCCCCGTGACGATGATCCTCAAGTTACCCTCAAAAGCTTCGCACCGCTACCGTTGAATATGGAGGGGCGTTGTCGGTTCGACAATCTCCATCCACGTCTGCCCGGCCGTCAGCTCGATCTGGGCGCCATCTACATCGGTAAGCACGATCGGATCGGCCACGTCCGCGCGCTCCCAGGTGCCCTCGATTACCTGCCCATCACGGAAGACGGTCGCCTCACCGCTACCGGTCATATTGACATCAAGGACGCCGCTCCCGCCAAATATCGCGCTGTGGGCGGCCCGGACCACGACGATGTTCGTCGCGGCCAGCTGCTTCTCAGTATTGACGTCCGAATGCGGCCTACCGCCATTGAAACGCAAGTAGGTGTTGGTCGGCCGGTCATATTGATACTCAACGCCATAGCCGGTCTCCGGATAGCCGACGACGATGCTCTTAAAACCTTCCGGCCTCTCCTCAAGTTTCGGCGCCGCCTTGAACTTGAAAAGCGGCTGGGCCGGTGTCGTCTTTGTCTCCTTCGCGGCGGCGGCGTCGCGCAATCGCTTGGTAGACGTAAAGACATTGTGAGGGGCCCGGGCCGAACTCACTCGCGTATAGTCCCCGCCGTGAACGCTCTGGTCCCAATCGAAAACACCCCAACGCTTGATATCATTAAGCGCGTATTTTGAACCGCCTACGTGGGCATAGATGGCCTGCCAGCCCCGGGCCAAAGAGACAAAGTGAGTCCGGGCGCTGCGGATCGGCCCGACATTATCAGAACCTCGAGTACCGAACACCAGCATGAAGCGGGTGATACCACCCTCCGCGAGACCCTCGACGACCAAGCCCGCTTCTCCCGGGCCGCCCTGAGGCCGGATCGTCGTCAGATTCTCAACCATAATGGCCAGCGGGCGAATGATCTCTTTATCAGCGGGCAAACCGTCGACCGGGTCGACGAGCTGCTCGGGTTCGGGCTCTTTGACTACATTCTCTTTCTTAGGTTCCTTCTTCTCGACCTTCTCGACCGGCGCGGGCTCCCTCATGGTCGTGACGGCCAGGCCAACACCCGCACCCAACAAGACCACCGCTCCCACGATGATGGCGATCAGCCGCCAGCGTTCTTTCATAGAGCGACTCCTCCTTTGAGCTTGCGCCACCAAGCCTCGTTCTCTTTGTACCACGCGACCGTCGCCTTGAGACCATCCTCAAACGTGCGCTTGGGCTCCCACCCGAGCTTCTTGATCTTAGAGCAGTCGATCGAATAGCGGCGGTCGTGCCCCAGGCGGTCATCGACATAATCGAGAAGCGACTCATCCTTCCCAAGCTCAGCCAGGATCGCCTGGGCGACTTCGATATTGGGCACCTCGTTGCCGGCCCCGATATTGTAGATCTGGCCGACATCACCCCTATGAAGCACCGTATCGATGCCGGCGCAGTTGTCTTCGACGTATATCCAGTCGCGGACATTGAGGCCGTCACCGTAGATCGGCATGACCCGGTCCTCCATAGCGTTGGTGATGAGCAACGGTATCAACTTCTCGGGGTATTGATACGGCCCGAAATTGTTCGAACTCCGCGTCGTCACTATCGGCAGGCCGTAGGTTTTTCTGTATGCGTGGCAGATCAGGTCAGACGACGCCTTGCTGGCTGAATATGGACTGCTCGGCCAGAGTCCGTCTCGCTCAGTGAA
>DAOUYN010000083.1 GCA_030666075.1 Actinomycetes bacterium
GGCTTAGTCGCTTTCGGAGCCTTATCAGCCGGTTTAGCCGCTTTCGGAGCCTTATCGGCCGGTTTGGCCGCTGCCTTCGGTGCCTTATCGGCTCCCTTCGGCGGTGCGCCTGTCTGTCCGGCCGGCTTCCTAGTGCCCGGAGTCACAGTGACGGGCCTTGCTTTTGGCCTCATCGGCGGCTTAGGTCTGGCCGGCGGACGGCGTCTAGCAGCCAGCCCCAGTCCTTCTTTCTCATCTTTTTCAGGATGCAGGGGCCCAAAGACCTCGCCCTGATATATCCACACCTTGACGCCAATACGACCAAAGGTCGTCGGAGCCTCTACAAAACCGTAGTCGACCCGCGCCCGGAGTGTATGAAGCGGCACCCGGCCTTCTCGATACCATTCGGTCCGGGACATCTCTCTTCCGCCCAAGCGGCCCGCGCACATTATCTTGATACCTAGAGCCCCGCTCTTCATCGACGAGTTGACAGCTTTCTTCATTGCCCGCCGGAAAACCACTCTCGCTGTTAATTGCTCGGCCACATTCTGAGCCACTAAAGTGGCGTTCAGCTCGGGACGATTGACCTCTTGGATATTTACTTGGATCTTCTTCTTCGTCATCTTCTCGAGCTGCTGGCGAAGCGCATCGACCTCAGCTCCGCGCTTACCGATAACCACACCCGGTCTAGCCGTATGCAGGTCGATCTTCACCCGATCGCCGGACCGCTCTATCTCTACCTTAGCGATGGCGCCCCTGGCCAAGCGTTTGGCGATATAGTCCCTGATTTTTAGGTCTTCGGCGAGCATCTCCGGGAAGTCTTTGGTCGCGTACCATCGTGACCGCCAATCTTCAATGATCCCCAGCCTCAGGCCCAAGGGGTGTACTTTCTGTCCCAAACTATTCCTCCTGCATCCGTTCGCTCAAGACGATCGTGATGTGGCTTGACCGTTTTCTTATTCGACTGGCCCGGCCCTGCGCCCGGGGGCGAAACCGTTTCAGGGTCGGACCCTGATTGGCATATGCCTCCGAGACGAACAGGTCGTCCCTGTTCAATTCGTGGTTCCGCTCCGCGTTGGCGATAGCCGAACGTAATACCCGTCCGACCGGTTTCGCCGCGCCCTTCTCACAGAACATCAATATATTGTCTGCCTCATTGACCCCTTTGCCACGGATCAGGTTGACCACCTGCTGGGCTTTGGAGGCTGGAATCCCTATGTATTTGCCGATCGCTTTAGCTTCAGTAGCCATTCTTATTTCACCCGCGAAGATCTTTCCGAGCGAACGTGCCCGCGGAATGTCCGCGTCGCGGCGAACTCGCCCAACTTGTGCCCCACCATGTTCTCGCTGATGAAGACCGGTACATGCTTACGGCCGTCGTGAACAGCGATCGTATGACCGACCATCTCCGGAAAGATAGTCGACGAGCGTGACCACGTCTTGACGACGCGCTTGTCGTTCGCGGCATTTAGCGCCTCGATCCGACCCATCAGTCTCTCTTCTACAAACGGACCTTTTTTTAAAGAGCGTCCCACGTGCTTCCTTTCGTTAACGGCCTTTTCTTCGACGAATAATCAATTTATCCGACTGCTTGGGGCGTCGAGTCCGATAGCCCAGCGTCGGTTTACCCCACGGAGTGACCGGATGGCGTCCTTGCGAGGACTTACCCTCGCCACCGCCATGCGGGTGATCAACAGGATTCATTACGACACCTCTGACCGTCGGTCTCTTACCTTTCCAGCGACTCTTACCTGCCTTACCGACCGACAGTATCTCGTGCTCTGGATTGCCGACCATACCGATCGTCGCCTTGCATCGCAGAAGCGCCAATCGCACTTCACTTGAAGGCAACTTGAGTTGAGCGTAGTCGCCTTCCTTGGCGACCAACTGCGCCGACGTCCCGGCAGATCGCGCCATCTGGGCACCCTTACCCGGCTGCATTTCGATAGCGTGAATAACAGTTCCGAGCGGTATCTTCGCAAGCGGCAGAGAATTCCCCGGCTTGATATCGGCCTCTTGGCCGGACATGAGCGTATCGCCGACCTTGATCTTTTGCGGCGCCAAGATATAGCGCTTCTCGCCATCCGCGTAGTGCAGTAATGCTATCCGCGCCGATCGGTTTGGATCATATTCGATCGATGCTATCTTCGCCGGGATCCCGTCTTTGTCCCGTTTGAAGTCTATCTTCCTGTATTTGCGCTTGTGACCGCCGCCGATATGGCGAGTCGTGATCCGGCCGTTGACGTTCCGCCCGCCGCTCCGCTTGAGCGGTTCCGTAAGACTCTTCTCCGGCTTTGTTTTGGTGATCTCCGCAAAATCGGAGATCGTAGCGAACCGGCGCCCCGGTGAGGTCGGCTTAAACTTTTTAACACCCACGGCTTAGCTTACGCCTCCTTCAAAAACTTCAATGGACTGACCTTCGACCAAAGTGACCACGGCCTTCTTCCAATCGGCGCGATGACCCGAGCTTACGCCCTGGCGCTTAGGCTTGCCCTTCATGTTGATCGTGTTGACAGCGGTCACGTTCACGCTGAATATCTCTTCGATCGCTCTTCTGATCTCAGGCTTCGTCGCCCGCTTGTCTACTTTGAACGTGAACTTGGACAGCTCAGTCAAGTCATAGCTCTTTTCAGAGATAATCGGTTTGATGATGATATCGCGAGCCTCTCTCATTAGCTGAGCACCTCCGTTACCTTGCCGAGCGCTTCTTCCGTCATGACGAGCGCCGCGCAATCCGTGAGGTCATAAGCGTTGATCTTCGAGGCCGTGATAACTCTGGCATCCGCCAGGTTCCTGATCGACTTAACCGCAGCTTCATCGCCATCCGCTACGACCACGGTGACTCTGCCTTCGACTTTTAGCCCGGCAAGCGTGCTTTTCGCCTTCTTGGTGGCCGGCTCCTCAAGGCCAAACGTGTCTATGACCTTGAATGCTCCCTCGCGGGCTTTGGAGCTCAAAATCGTCCTCAGTGCCAATTTGCCTAGCTTACGCGGCACTTTCTGGGCGTAGCTCCTTGGCGACGGCCCAAATATCGTGCCTCCACCTCTCCACAGCGGCGAACGGATGCTGCCTGCCCGAGCGCGCCCGGTGCCTTTCTGGCGCCACGGCTTCGTCCCGCCGCCCCGGACTTCCGCCCGTTCTTTCGTATCCGCCGTACCGGCACGGGCCCCAGCCATTTGTGCTTTGACCACTTGGTGGACGACAGCGATATTCTCTTTCACATCGAAGATCGAGTCGTTCAATTCGACTGACTTCACTTTCTTGCCATTCTTATCGTAAATATCGGTTTTCACAGTTTACCCGCGACTTTCCTGACGCCTTTTTTAGTCTCTTTCAGCAAGATAATAGAGCCGCGCGCTCCGGGAACCGCTCCCCGTACCATGATGATGTTCTGGTCCGGATCCACCTTGACTATGTCGAGATTGATCACTGCGCATTGCTTATTGCCATGCTGTCCTGGTCCGCGTTTACCCTTAATAACTCGCGAGGGCGTCGCGGCCATCCCTATGGAACCGGTGCGACGGTGGAAGTGCGAACCATGACCTGCCGGTCCGCCGGAAAAACCCCACCTTTTCATACCGCCCGTAAATCCCTTACCTTTCGACACACCCAGCGCATCGGCTCGATCGCCTTCGGCAAAGATGTCCGCTTTCAACTCTTGACCTAACTTGTAGTCTGTCGCGTTGTCGACCCGCAACTCGGTCAGATAGCGTTTGGGCTCGGCCCCGCTCTTCTTAAAGTGACCCGCGGTCGGCTGATTGACATGCTTCTCCCGTTTTTCACCATAGCCGATCTGGACGGCTTCATAGCCGTCGGTCGCGTCTGTCTTGACTTGCGTCACCACGCAAGGGCCGGCCTCGATGACCGTAACCGGTATAAGCCGGTCTCCCTCGCCGAAGATCTGCGTCATTCCTAATTTTTTTCCTAAAAGACCCTTCATAACGTCCTTTACAGCTTTATCTCAATGTCTACGCCGGCAGGTAGATCCAGGCGCATCAAAGAATCCACGGTCTTCGGCGACGGATCGAGAATGTCGATCATCCGCTTGTGTGTACACATCTCAAAATGCTCGCGTGAATCCTTGTTGACATGCGGTGAACGGATCACACAGTACAAGCTCCGCTCAGTAGGGAGCGGGATCGGCCCCGCGATCGAGGCGCCCGTCCTTTCCGCTGTTTCCACTATCTTCTTCGTTGACTGATCGACGATCTCGTGATCGTACGCTTTCAGTCTGATTCTTATTTTCTGGCCGGCCAAGTCTCCTCCAACCCTACTATTCGACTATTTCCGTGATCCGCCCGGCGCCAACTGTGCGGCCGCCTTCACGGATAGAAAAACGTTGACCCTGCTCCATGGCTACCGTGGTGATAAGCTCGATAGTCATATCCGTTCTATCCCCAGGCATCACCATTTCGACGCCGTCAGGCAAAGTGGCGACACCGGTGACATCGGTCGTCTTGAAGTAGAACTGGGGCCGGTAACCGTTGAAGAACGGAGTATGCCGGCCGCCTTCCTCTTTGGAGAGGACATAGACCTGGGCTTTGAAATTGGTATGCGGGGTGATCGAACCCGGAATCGCCAGGACTTGGCCTCTTTGGACATCTTCACGGTCGATACCGCGAAGGAGAACGCCGACGTTGTCTCCGGCTTCGGTGTAATCCAGGAGTTTACGGAACATCTCAAGGCCGGTCGCGGTGGTCTTCACGTTCTCATCTTGCATACCGATGATCTCGACTTCGTCGCCGACTTTGATCTTGCCTCGCTCGACCCGGCCCGTGACGACTGTGCCCCGGCCGGTGATCGTGAAGACATCTTCGATCGGCATGAGGAACGGCTTATCGATATCGCGCACCGGGGTCTCGATGTAGCTGTCGACCGCTTCCATTAATTTGTAGATGGAGCCGCAATCCGGGCAACTGTCTTCGCCGCAAGCGTGCTCCAGCGCTTTAAGGGCGCTGCCGGTGACGACGGGAATATCGTCGCCGGGGAACTCGTACTCGCTCAGGAGTTCCCTGACTTCTACTTCGACTAGCTCAAGAAGTTCCGGGTCATCGACCTGATCGGCCTTGTTGAGATAGACGACGATGTATGGGACGCCTACCTGGCGGGCGAGCAGGATGTGCTCACGCGTTTGCGGCATCGGGCCGTCGGCGGCTGATACGACGAGGATAGCCCCGTCCATCTGGGCCGCACCCGTGATCATGTTCTTTACATAGTCGGCATGGCCCGGACAATCAACGTGGGCATAATGCCTACCGTCGGTCTGATACTCGACATGGGCGATGGCGATGGTGATGCCACGCTCTCTCTCTTCCGGGGCGTTGTCGATATC
>DAOUYN010000004.1 GCA_030666075.1 Actinomycetes bacterium
GTGGTTACGAGCGATAGCCCGACGCCGGCGCAGATCGATAGTCGCCCGAGCGGTTTCGCCAAGTTCCAGGCGGCCTTCGGTCACCTTGCCCCTATGAACGACCAGATCGGCAACGGGAGCGATCGTATCGGAGACGACGAACGTCGCTGTCTCCGTGCGTATCTCGCCTCTGTCCCCAAGCTGCCCGCCCTTCTCAGCATAGAATGGTGTCTCATCTAAAATGACCTCTATCTCGTCCCCCGCCGACGCGGACGTCATCATCCGGTCCCCGTCAGCCAAAGCGACGACTTTTGCCTGCACTTCACCCTTTTCGTACCCGACGAAGCGGCTGGCGCCGACCTCCTCTTTAACGTCGTGATAGAGATTGTTGACAAAGATCTCCTTGTGTCCGGACCCCGATTGCTCGCGCGCCCGGCTCCGCTGCTCCTCCATGAGCGAGGCGAAAGCACCCCGGTCGACAGAGAAGCCGGATTCGATCGCGATCTCCTCAGTCAACTCGAGCGGAAACCCGTATGTATCGTATAACTTGAAAACTGCCTCGCCCGGCAACTCCTTTAGGCCGGCCTCCTTCGCCTCGGCCAGAAAGTCATTTAAGATCAAGAGACCCTGCTTGAGAGTCTCCTGAAACCGCTCTTCCTCGCGACCGGCAACAGTCTTAATGTAGTCGGCGTTGTCGCGGGTTTCGCCGTAGTCATCGCCGATCAATCCGACCGCCGTATCGATAAGGGGCGGCAAAAAGCTCTCCTTTATCCCCAGTAACCGCGCATGCCGGACCGCCCGACGCACCAGGCGCCGCAAGATATAGCCGCGGCCATCATTGCCGGGGAGGATGCCGTCGCCGATCATAAAGGTCAACGCCCGCGTGTGGTCGGCGATTATCCGCAAAGAGATATCCGTCTTAGCGTCTGAGCCATAGGTCTTGGTGCTGACATTGGCGACATGATCGATGAGGGGTTTGAGTAAGTCGGTTTCGAAGTTGCTGGTCACACCCTGCAGCACGGACGTTATGCGCTCAAGGCCCATACCAGTGTCGATGTTCTTGCGTGGAAGCGGGCTCAGCTCGCCGGCCTCGTCGCGATTGGACTGCATAAAGACCAAATTCCATAGTTCGAGGTAGCGGTCGCAATCGCAACCCGGCGCACAATCCGGTCTATCGCAGCCTAAACTTTCGCCTTGGTCGTAGAGTATCTCAGAAGACGGACCGCAGGGTCCGGTCGGTCCGGCCGCCCAAAAATTGTCGTTGGCGCCAAGGCGGATAATGCGCTCGGCATCGAGGCCGACCTCGTTTTGCCAGATATCCGCCGCTTCATCATCAGACTCGAAGATCGTCACCCACAAGCGTTCGGCGTCGAGCCCGTAGACATCCGTCAGCAGCTCCCAAGCCCAGGCGATCGCTTCTTTCTTATAGTAGTCGCCAAAGGAGAAGTTCCCGAGCATCTCAAAGAAAGAGAGATGCCGCTTCGTCCGCCCGATCAATTCGATATCAGTGGTGCGCACACACTTTTGGACACTCGTTGCCCGCGAGTAATCGACCTTGGTTTTACCTAGAAAAATAGGCTTGAAGGGCACCATCCCGGCCCCCGTCATAAGCATGGTAGGATCGGCCGGCACAAGTGAAGCGCTCGGCACGACCTGATGGCCGCGCTCGGCAAAGAACTCGAGAAACTGTCGTCGGATATCGGCACTTTTCATTTAAACAGACTCTCCCTGGGTTTCTTCCGCGATCTCGACAGGCTTATTGAACACAAAGTGGAGCAGGATCGCCTTGAGCGCCGCCGCGATGGGGATGGCAAAAAGAAGCCCGACAAACCCGATGAGCGTCACTCCCATCAAGAGCGCAAAGACAATAACGGTTGGATGGAGATTGACCGTATGGCGCATCACGAACGGCGAGATGACCAACGCATCTACCTGCTGGATGATCGCGATGCCGATTATAACGAGTATGGCTTGCTGGGGAGAGTCGTAGAGCGCGACGATGGCCGCAGCGCCGCCGCCCACTATGGCTCCAAGGTAGGGAACGATATTCAAAACGCCCGAGAGCAGTCCTAGAAGAAACGCGAATTCCACCCCGAGAATAAGGAGCCAGACCGTGATCATCACGCCCACTGCCAGGGCGATGATGACCTGACCGCGCAAGTAACCGCCGACAGCGGAATTAACTTCATTAAAGATATGGGCGACGTTGTCGCGATAGCGTTCCGGCAACAGCTCCATTATCGTTTCGTTGATCGCCGGGGCATCTTTGAGAATATAGAATGCCAGCAACCAAGCGATCACGATGTTGAAAATGCCCCCAAAGAACCCGACCGCCGAGGCCGGGATGTTCGCCGCCAGACTCAGGGCCACGCCCCCGACCTGTTCTTGGGCCTGGGAGATAACCGCGTCCAGCTCCTTTGGAAACCTGAACCGGAGTTCCGAGAACTGCTCCTCGGCCAACTCCAGGGCCTGGGGAAAGAGGCTGATCAATTCATTGACCTGCAGAACCAGGACAGGGACCACAAAAAGCATCAGCAAAGTGATCAGGGAAAAAACGATCAGGTAGGCAACCAGGACGGCCAGCATCCGCGGGGTCCGCCGCTTTACGAGCATCTCGACGAACGGCCGCGCCAGATAAACGATGATAGCGGCATACAGGAAAGGGATAAGCGCGCCGCGGATCAGGACCAAAACATAGAGGGCGAAACCGGATATGATGACGCCGCCGATTATCGCGGCGAAAAACGTCGCGTATCGGCGGTATCTCTCAGTGGCTTCATTGGTCGTCACAAGAGAGATTAGTTTACGCTAATCAGGCCCTGTTCCTCAAATCATTCTTCGAAAGAGAGCATCTTTTGCCTTAAGACCTGAAGCGTGCGCCTGAGCAAGCGCGACACGTGCATCTGTGAGATGTCCAGCTCGGACGCGATCTCCGTCTGCGTCAGCCCGCGGAAAAACCGAAGGTAGAGTATCTTCTGCTCCTGCGGCGTCAGGTCTTTGAGGGCGGCCCCGAGACTGGCTCTATCCTCCAGCCCGACCAGCTGCTTATCGTTCTCGCCGATGTATTCGAGAAGAGAAAAGTTCTCACTTGACTCGTTTGAAAGGTCGCCGTCGAGCGAGATAAAGTTATAGGCCTCACTCGTCTCCATCGCCTCGATGACCTCCTCTGAGGTCACGCCGAGCTTGTCGGCGATCTCCTTGATGGTCGGAGTGCGCCGGAGCTCCTGAGTCAACCCATTCACTATCTGGTTGACCTGTAAATTAAGCTCCTGAAGCCGCCTCGGCACGCGGATGGCCCAGCCCTTGTCGCGAAAATATCTTTTCAGCTCGCCGACAATGGTGGGGGTCGCGTAGGTGGTGAATTCGACCGCCCGCTCGATATCGAACCTGTCGATCGCCTTGATCAGGCCGATCGTGCCGACCTGTATCAGATCGTCAAGCGGTTCGCCTCTGCTTTTGAAACGGCGCGCCAGATACTCAACGAGATTGATGTACATTCTGACAAGCTCATCGCGAATCTCCGGGTCGCTGCTCTCCCGGTACTCAATAAATAACGCGTATGTCTTCCCCCGGTCCCAGACCAGAGAACGGTTTTGTCCGGCTTCAGCCACTCAAGTCCTCCTACACATTCTTGACTAAGCGCAAGTCAAACTCGGTGTCCGAGCCCCCGTGTGTCAACTCGTCAACGACTGCTTCAAGGATAAAATTACCGAAATCGTCAGCGGGTTTCTCTTCCCTTACCCCCGCGGCTACCTTGCCCTTGAGCTCGATAGTCAACGAAATGTCATTAGTCGTAAAATACATTTGAAGCGGGCTTTCGACCCCGCGGCGCATGGCCGTAAGGAAAGCCTCCTCGACCGCGATCTTCAAATCATCCACCGCATCGAGATCAAAACCCGTCCGTGCCGCGATACCGGAAACGAACAATCTTAAGAGTCTCGCAAACTCTTTTTCAATGGGTAGTTCAAGATATATTCGGCCATCTGTTTCTACCAACCCGACCCCTTTCTAAAACAGACATTGTGCTTAATCTTTATTTGTTTCCCGCCTCACCAATCGCGACAAAGCCGCACTCGCACCGGAAGCGAGCCCTGCGACCCGGATAAACGGGGAGGAGACCGCGCGCTGTACAAAGCCGGTCGTGTTCTGAACGCTGGCGCTTACTTCTTCGAAGGTAGCGACCAACTGCTCGACGCGTTCCATCTCAGAGTTTACCCCATCGAGAGTAGTTTGAAGCTTACTAAGGACAGGAGGAAGGTCTTCGTTGAGATTGACCAGAAGATCTTCGAATTTTCGCAGCGTCCGATAGAGCTGCCCCAAGACGAAAATGACGAAGCCTATCAGGGCCAAAAGGCCGATCGTCAACGCCAGCTGCAAAAAATAATATGAACTCATAATGGCGGCCGAGGCTCGGCTACTTGGCCGCGGCCTTCTGTTTCTCCAGGTAGTCGTCAATAGCCACATGCAGAGCATCGGCGGCCAAGTTCGAACAATGCATCTTCTGCGGCGGTAGGCCGTCAAGCTCCTCAGCGACTGATTTGTTGGAGATAGCCAGGGCTTCCTCGATCGTTTTGCCCTTGACCATCTCAGTCACCATACTCGAAGTGGCTACCGCTGCCCCGCAACCGAAGGTCTTGAACTTGACGTCTGCGACCCGATCGTCCTCTATTTTCACGGTCAGCTTCATGACATCGCCGCATGTGGGATTGCCGACTTGGCCAACCCCGTCCGCGTTATCTATCTCGCCGACATTGCGTGGATTGCTGAAATGGTCCATTACTTTTTCGCTATACATTGGTCCTCCCTCGCCTTAATGGCATTGTCCTGTCAGATCTCGTCGTGCGCGTGATGGTGGTCAGGGCCGTCCTCCGGGTGCTCCGTCATGAACATCTCGGCCGTCTCGCCCGCGTGGAACGGCGACATCTGGCGCAGCCGCGTCACGATCCCCGGCAGTATTCTCAAAAGTTCGTCAACTTCGGCCTCGGTCGATGAACGGCCCATGGTGATACGCAACGATCCGTGCGCATCAACAGCCGAATATCCCATTGCCAAGATGACGTGTGAAGGCTCCAGGGAATGTGATGAACAGGCTGAACCGCTGGACGCGGCGACACCCATCATGTCCAGATTCAATATCAACGACTCGCCTTCGATAAACTTGAACGAAAAGCACGCGCTCCCGGGGAGGCGGCGAACCGGATCTCCCAAGTATTGCACCTCGTCAATCGAAGAGAGAACTCCGTCGACCAGACGCTCCCTCAGCGCCGCCAATCGCTTGGTCTTCTCTTCCCGCTCCTCTTCGACGACTTCCAGTGCTCTGGCCAAGCCGACGATGCCTGATACGTTCTCAGTCCCGGAGCGTTTATTGCGCTCTTGGCCGCCCCCGTGGATTATCGGGTTGATGCGAGTACCCTTGCGAACATATAGAGCGCCGACTCCCTTGGGACCATGAAACTTATGTCCTGAGATCGAAAGCATATCGACGCCGAGTTCGTTGACGTCGATAGCCAGGTTGCCGACCGCCTGCACCGCATCGGAATGAAAAGCAATACCCTTGCCGCCGAGGAGCGCCGCTATTTCTTTGACCGGCTGGATAGTGCCGACAACATTATTGGCGAGCATGATGCTGACGAGAATCGTCTCGTCCGTGAGCGCAGCAGCAACATCGGCAGGATCGACCATCCCCTTCGAGTCGACAGGAACATAGGTCACCTGAAATCCGTTTTTCTCCAGATACTTAAGCGGCTCCATAACGGCGGGATGCTCGATCGTGGATGTCACGATATGATTGCCCCGCTTGCGCTTGGCGTCAGCGACGCCCTTGATAGCCAGGTTGTCCGCCTCCGAGCCGCCGGCCGTGAAAATTATCTCTTTCGGGTCATCGGCCCCCAGAAGAGCGGCGATCGACTCCCGGGCATCTTGTAAAGCGACCTTCGCCGCCCGACCGGTCTCGTAGACGCTCGACGGGTTTCCATAGTTGTCCGTCAAGAACGTCACCATTGCCTCTGCCGCGGCCGGCAGGACCGGCGTGGTGGCACTGTGGTCGAAATATATCTTATTCATGCGGCGCCCCCTCTGCGACCAGATCTTCCAGATTGATGCCGTCAAGCGTCTCTGTTATCGAGCGCTCTATCTTGTCCAATACCGACCGGGTGGAACAGCCCCCAAGATGGGTGCAGTCTGATTCACAGCGGGCGGGAGAAAGCGTCCCTTCCAAAGTCTCTACGACCTTACCGACAGTGATCTGGCCCGGCGGATTCTTCAGACGATATCCTCCGCGAGGACCTCTTGTGGACTCCAGGAGCCCGGCCCGGCGTAAGTCTGACATTATCTGTTCCAAAAACGTCTCAGGGATGGCCTCGCGCCGCGCCAGCTCTTTAATAGAGAGCTTACTGTCGAACTCCCGCGCCAGTCCTATCATCGCCCTGATACCATATTCAGTCCGTTGAGAGACCTTCATGACTTTGATTGCTCCATTCCTTACCAATTTAGTCAGGTTTGGGTAGAATAGCACCGTCGATGATGGGCGGTCAACCGTCAGGGGATCGGGTCCGCGTTATTTTCTTAAATCCCGTAAGCGTGCGGCTATCTTCTTTTCGACACCGGAGTCCGAGGGCTCATAATACCTTCGACCCTTCAGGTTCTCCGGCAGGTACTCCTGGTCGACCCAGTGGTCTGAGGATGCGTGCGGGTATCGGTATCCTTTACCGTGGCCCAGCTTTTTCGCCCCGCCATAATGCGCGTCGCGCAGATGCGCCGGGACCTCGTAACCTGAACCGGTACGAACGTCTTTGGCCGCGGCGTTGATCGCCTTGATGACGGCATTGCTCTTGGCCGCCACCGCGAGATAGAGCGCCGCCTGCGCTAGGTTCAGCCGGCACTCTGGCAAGCCGACGAACTGGACAGCGTCGGCCGCCGCGGTCGCCAGCATCAACGCGTGCGGGTCTGCGTTACCTATATCCTCGGAGGCGAAGATGACCATGCGCCGCGCGATAAACTTGGGATCTTCACCGGCATCGATCATCCGCGCCAGCCAATAGACGGCGGCGTCCGGGTCCGAACCGCGTAAGCTTTTGATGAAAGCGGAGGTGACATCGTAGTGGGCATCCCCGCCCTTGTCGTACACGAGCGCCCGCCCGCCGGCGATACGACGGGCCAACTCGATCGAGAGCTTCCCGTCATCCGCTGCGGCCGTGCGCGCCGCCGTCTCCAGGGCGTTTAGCGCCGCCCGCGCGTCACCGCCGGCAGCCTTCGCTAAAAGCAGGGGTACGCCCTCGTCGACATCGACCTCTTTCCCACCAAGCCCCCGATCGACATCGGCGACCGCCCGTCGCAATATCTCTTGAACCTCCGCATCGGCCAGAGGCTTGAGGACATACATCCGGGAGCGGGAGATAAGCGGCGAATTGACTTCAAAGAAAGGGTTCTCAGTCGTCGCGCCGATCAGAACGACCACTCCGTCCTCAACGCCTGGAAGCAATGCATCCTGCTGAGACTTATTAAACCGGTGGATCTCATCGATGAAAAGTACGGTGCCTTGCCCCTCTTCGCGGGCCTTGGCAGCCTCATCGAGCACCCGGCGCACATCTTTCACGCCCGCGGAAACCGCGGACAACCTGACGAACGTCGCCGCTGTCGCATTGGCGATGACCGCTGCTAAACTGGTCTTTCCGGAACCGGGTGGACCGTAAAGGATCAGTGAATGAAGTCTGTCTTCTTCAATCGCCCGCCGTAGAGGTGCATCCGGGCCGATTATATGGTCTTGGCCCGTGTACTCACGCAAGTCGCGCGGGCGCATCCGCCAAGCTAGGGGTGGTGTTTGGCCGGTACCGGACACACCAGGGGTCCTTATTTGAACTTAAAGCTTTCAGCGGCCGCCTCGAAGATCGGCTCGTTGGCAGCATACTTTGTCTGTTCCGCTGTACCGGTAATAGTATAACCCTTGAGGTCTCCGACCGTGACGTAGGTCACTGACTTGAGAGATGTTCCGCCAGACGTATGCGTATAGAGGATCCGCTTCGCCGGCGTACCGTCGATCTCAACGTCGCTTCGTTCGATCTCGGTGAAATTAGTGAGGTCCGCGGTGAGGCCGGTGATGACAGAATCAGTAAGCTCGTCCAAGGTGAGCGGTATGACGAGTTCTTCGATGACGACCTGAACGTTCTCCAGGAACTTATCAACACTGCCCTCGGAACCGCTGACAGCCGTCACTGTATTCTTATCGCCTTCCTCCCCTTCCGCTACGGTCCAGCCGCTCGGAAAGGTAATCAAGAACGCGTCGGAATCATTTGAGTAGCTATCTGTATCCGTTGTATCGTCGCTCGAATCATCGCTGTTATCTGCTGTGTCAGCAGCAGTATCATCGGCAGTGACAACCGCGTCGCCGAGATCCACGAAGGCGTCGGCGAAGGCGTCTGTGAGACCGGTTGCAATCGAAGCAAAAGCGTCGGCAAAAGCGTCGGCAAAATCTTGCAGGGGATCGAACGCTTCCGCCTCGACCTCTTTGCGGTCCCGGGCCTTGGCTTGATTAACATACATGACGTATTGGTCGTCCTCGAAAGCGCTGACGCTATCGGACGCCAGATCCAGGGCCTCGATGCTCTTGAGTTCAATATCCTCAAGGGGGGTCGACTCTGGTCTCTCCAGCTTAGCAAGGAGGGGCTTGTCCGCGCTGGTCTGTTCGGTAGCGGCCTTCTTCTGATCGCAACCGGCTAGTCCCGCTAGTGCAACGGCGGCGCAAACGACCACGATAGCGGTCTTCCAAAATGTTTTCATATTAACCATCACTCGCCTAGTCGTTAACAGCTGAATAAAGGGCCTGTTCTAGTACCTCAGCATCCACAAAGCCCGCCTTCTCGAAAATAACCGTCCCGCCACGATTCACGACCGCCGTGAACGGAATATATCCGACCGCGAAATCCCGCGCGAGCTCCGTGATCTCGTCTTCGCCATTCATTTCTAAAAGGAGGAAGTTGACAACACCTGCGTATTTCTCATTCTGAAAGAGTTCATCGACCGATTCCATGACTTCCTGGCTGATAGCATCATCGGCATAGAACATGACGAGCAACGGCTCTTTTTCTTTAAGCGCATCTTGAAAGAACTGCGGGGTGTTCGCGGACGCTTCGAATTCTCGCGGAACTTCAAGCACGCGTTGAATCGCCGCTTGCACTGTGGTAGATGTCGAGGGGGTTGACGTTGACTCTCCGGACGCGGTTTGGGCAGCGCCACAAGATGTCAGGACAGAGATAAAGACCATTGCTACGATTACGACTGCGACTTTTTTCACTTCTACTCCTAGGAGCCCGCCTGAGATCCTAGTGGACCTCAAACATCAGGGTGACTATAACATAACCTTAAAAGCTCTTCAAACATCCGTCTATACCGGCTTTATGCGCAGGTCGCGCAGTTGGGTCGCGGCCACCTCATCTGGAGCCCCTGTCAAAAGGCAGCTCGCCGATTGTGTCTTAGGAAACGCGATAACATCGCGGATCGACGGACACCCTTGCATCAGCATGATCAGGCGGTCTAGCCCAAATGCGGCTCCCCCATGCGGCGGCGCCCCGTATTCCAGCGCTTCCAGCAAAAAGCCGAATTTTCCTTCCATTTCTTCGGTAGATAGCCCGATCATCTTGAGTATTTTTTCCTGTAAGTCGCGGCGATGGATGCGGATAGTCCCGCTCCCGAGCTCCACTCCGTTGAGGACCAAATCGTAGGCATCGGCGGTGATCGAGAGCGGATCGTCGTCGAGGCGGTCGAGCATATCGGCGCGAGGCATCGTGAACGGATGGTGCTCGCTGTCGAGCCGCTTCTCATCCTCGTTCCAATTAAAAAGCGGGAAATCCGTGACCCACAGAAGATTGAAACCGGCCTCGGCGACCAGGTTGAGTCGTGATGCCAATTCGCATCTGAGCGCCCCCAAGACATGGGGAACGAGCTTGGCGGTATCGGCCACTATGAAAATGATGTCCCCGGGATGGGCCTTGAGTTCGCCGACCATGCCGGCCACTTCTTCGTCCGTCAGGAACTTGGCTACCGGCGACTTGATCTTGCCGTCGGCTTCGACAACGAACCAGGCCAGGCCTTTGGCTCCCAGTCCTTGGGCAAACTCCGTCATCTCGTCGAAGTCGCGCCGCGCGAAAGCTTGTGGCGGAGATACTTTCAGACCGCGGACTATGCCCCCTTTGGCGATAGTCCCGGCAAAGACCTTGAATTCCGTCTGACGAAACACCTCGGTCAGGTCGTGAATAATAAGATCAAAGCGTGTGTCCGGCTTATCGGTACCATATCGGGCCTTCGCTTCGGCGTGCGTCATCCGCGGAAAAGGTGCCGCTATCTCAACGTCGACAGCCGCGAACAGAGAGACCATCAATTCCTCAAGTAAGGCCAGAATGTCCTCGCGGTCCGCGTAGGACATCTCAATATCTATTTGAGTGTACTCCGGCTGCCTGTCGGCCCGAAGGTCCTCGTCCCGGAAACACCGCGCCATCTGATAGTAACGTTCGATGCCGCCGACCATTAACAGCTGCTTGAAGAGCTGCGGTGACTGCGGTAAAGCAAAGAAGTGTCCCGATTGGACCCGGCTGGGGACGAGAAAATCACGCGCCCCTTCGGGTGTGCTCTTGGTCAGGGCCGGTGTCTCGACTTCGATAAAACCTTGCGAATTTAAATAGGACCGCCCCGCGGCTGTGACCAGATGCCGGACCATGAAATTATCCAAGATCGGACCGCGCCGTAAGTCCAGATATCGATACTTCAAGCGCAAATTCTCGTCGACTTCGAGTTCATCGTCTATTTCGAACGGCGGCGTCTTCGAGGTGTTCAAAACCTCGATCTCCCGGCAATGGACCTCTATCTCCCCTGTCGCCAGACCCGGGTTGACCGTCCCTTCCGGACGGGGCTCGACAGTGCCCTTGGCAAGGACGACATATTCAGGTCGGACCTCCTCGGCCAACTTAAAAGCCTCGGGCGTGGAAGGATCGACCACAGCCTGGACAAGACCACTCCGGTCGCGAAGATCTAAAAAGATAAGACCGCCGTGGTCGCGACGAGTGTGGACCCAGCCGGCCAATGTCACTTCCGTACCGATATCATCGGCGCGCAACGTCCCGCCCGAGTGGGTCCTCAAGCTGTGTTCAGCCGGTAGATCTATACGCATATTGTCCTTTCCCGGCCCTGTCAGACCTTTTTATTGTCATTTCGAACGGCGCCCAGGTGGCCCGCCAGGTCCGCCAAAGCCACCGCGGACTCGGTACCGTCGGCAAGATCCCTGACGGTGACCTCTCCCCTGGACAGCTCATCCGGACCTATAACCACGACTGTGCCCGCTCCGAGGCGGTCAGCCGACTTCATCTGGGCCCGCAGGCTTCTAGCCATATGATCGAGTTCGACCGAGAATCCGGCGGCTCGAAGTTCGGTGGCCAACTTGAAGGCCGGCGCCCGGGCATCGTCCTCGACCACCGCGATGTAGATGCCTGTATACGGCTTCTCTGTATTATCCCCCTCGCCGAGGGCCTCGACCGCCAACAGCAAACGTTCCACTCCAAGCGCGAAACCAACGGCCGGAGTCGGCTTGCCGCCGTAATCGGCGACGAGGCGATCATAACGGCCGCCCCCGCCAAGAGCATTTTGGGCTCCGAGTTCGTCACTTGTCAGCTCAAAGGTCGTGCGGGTGTAATAGTCGAAACCTCGAACCAGCATCGGGTCGACCTGATAGACGACCCCAACATCATCCCGTAGTCGTTTAACCTGATCAAAGTGATCATTACAGTCAGCGCAAAGGTGGTCGACCATCTTGGGCGCGTCAACCAAGGCGGCGCGGCAGCCCGGGTTCTTGCAATCGAAAACACGGAGCGGGTTGAACTCCAACCTTTGACGGCAATCATCACAGAGCAACTCGGACCGCGATGACAAGTCATCCACAAGTCCGCGGATAAAAACCGGCCGACACTGCTCGTCACCCATGCTGCCCAGGAGCAATGTTGCCTTTTGAATGCCTGTATCTTGTATGTATTTGACCGCCAAGGTTATGACCTCGGCGTCGGCCGCCGGCTCCGGCGAGCCCAAGGACTCCACGCCCAATTGCCAAAACTCCCGGTACCGCCCGGCCTGCGGCCGCTCGTAACGGAACATGTTGCCAAAATAATATAGTTTGACCGGCAAAGACTGCCCGCCAAGATTATGCTCGATAAAGGCCCGAACGACCGAAGCGGTCATCTCCGGCCGAAGCGTCAAACTGCGGTCGCCGCGATCGGTAAACGTATACATTTCCTTGCGGACGATATCGCTACCTTCGCCGATACTGCGGGTGAACAGGGCGGTGTCCTCAAAGGCCGGTGTGATTATCCGTCTAAACTGATAGCGGCCGAAGACGTCCCCGGCCCGACGGTCCAGCCAATGGATGGCCGCCGCCTTCTCGGGCAGATAGTCTTGTGTTCCCCGCGGCGCCTTAAGTTTTTGCGGTTTCTTGGACGCTCCTATGCCGATCCCTTCCCATATCTATGGACTCGACAATACTTACCAAAACCAAGGGATTTGTCCAGCAACGTCCCGATATTACCACCCGCTGATCAAGAACGGGTTCTCGGCGCGTTCCCGCCCGACAGTCGTCGCCGGACCATGCCCGGGGAAGATATGGGTCTCGTCGGGCAGCACCATGACTTGGCCGTGGACCGACTTATGCATCTGTTCATTGTTGCCGCCCGGAAGATCAGTGCGGCCGACAGAGTTGTAAAAGACGAGGTCCCCACAGAAGAGGTTGCCTTCAACCAGCAGCGAGATCCCTCCGGGGGTGTGCCCGGGGGTGTGGATAACGCTCAGCTCCAAGGGACCGACGGTGACGGTATCGCCCGCGATGACAGTGTGGTCGGCCCGGCTTTCGCGTCTTTCAAAGACAAGACCGGAAAGATTCTTGTCCGGATCCGCCAGATACTCGAGGTCATCTTCATGGATATAGACCTCGGCGCCCGTTGCCTCGACCACCTCGGCGACAGCCCCGATGTGGTCCCAATGGCCGTGCGTTAAGATGATCTTTTTGATAGTCAGACCGGCAGCCTCGGCTGTCGCCAGTATCCGTCCCCCGTCTTCTCCGGGGTCGATGACGGCCGCCTCTGCGCTGTCATCGGCGGCAACGATATAGGCATTGGTCTCAAGGGATCCCACCGGGACTGTTTCAATTATCAAACTATCTCCTTCACATCAGAGCGCTGGCGCTCACGACTGTCCAAAATAAGGGTGACCGGGCCGTCGTTCACAAGCTCGACGGACATCATGGCCCCGAAAGTCCCCTCTTGTACTCTCAGTCCGGCGGCCCGGAACCGCTCGGCCGCAGCGCGATAGACCGGCTCGGCCTGGACGGCCGGCGCCGCCTGGCTCCAATTCGGACGCCGGCCCTTGCGACAGTCGCCAAGGAGCGTGAATTGAGAAACCAAGAGTATCCCTCCGCCAACGGTCTTGATGTCAGCGTCGAAGTCCTTTTTCCCCTCGCCGGCGCCAGGGAAAAGGCGCAACCCGATAATCTTGTTGACGATATAATCAAGGTCCGCGTCGGTATCGTCGATAGCCACGCCTAAGAACACCAGGTAGCCAATACCGATCTCACCAACGATCTCGCCGCCCACCGAAACACGCGCTTGTGTGACCCGCTGGAGGACAGCTTTCACTGCCGCCTCATTTGGTGGCCGAAGGAGACTGGTGCGGCAGAACCCGGTAGGCATCGAAGACGTCCTGTATCTGTTTGACCCGCCTGACGACGTTGGTCAGGTTCTCCAGGTTGCCGATCTCAAAGACAAAACGGAAGACAGCCAAGCGGTCTTTGCGGGTGGAAACGCTCGCGGTCAGGATATTGACGCCGGAGTCACTTAAGACGGTGCTGATGTCGCTGAGTAGTTTGGTGCGGTCCATCGCCTCGACTTGGATCTCGACTTGATAAGCCGATTGCTGGTCTTTGTCCCAATAAACATCGAGGATCCGCTCAGGGGTGGCCCGCAGCGCCTTGGCGTTCGAACAGTCGGTCCGGTGGACCGACAGACCGCGCCCGCGGGTAATAAAGCCGATGACGGGATCGCCGGGGACCGGATGACAGCAGTGCGCCAATCGGACCATGACATCATCGACGCCTTTGACTTTGACCCCGGTCTTACCGACCGGTGTCCGCGGCTCGACGGCGGTCCTCGACAACAACTCGGCCTCGTCGATCTCTTCTTCATCGCCCTGATTGAGGATCTTGATGACTTTGGACGCTACTTGCTTGGCCGATATCTTGGCCGCACCGACGGCGGCGATCATCGTCTCTGTCTTGGAAAAGTTCATCTCTTTGGCGACTTCATCAAGGGCGCTGACATAGGCCAGATCCTTCAAGTTCGCACCTTGTTTGCGAAGCGCCCGTTGGAGACTCTCGCGGCCCCGTTCCCCGCTATCTTCGCGGCTTTCCTTGCTAAACCATTGGCGGATCTTGCTGCGGGCCCGCGAGGTCTTGGCGATGGCCAACCAGTCCTGTCCCGGGCCCGAAGATGACTTGCTGGTCATCACTTCGACGATATCGCCTACCTGGAGGGTGTAGCCCAGCGGCACGATAGCATTATTGACCTTAGCGCCTACACAGTGGTGCCCGACCTCCGTGTGGACAGAATATGCGAAATCCAGGGGCGTCGCCCCTGCCTGGAGGCTGACGACATCGCCCTTGGGCGTGAAGACAAAGACCTCGTCTTCGAACAAGTCGACCTTAAGACTCTCAATGAACTCCTTAGGGTCCTTCGTTTCCGTCTGCCATTCGAGCATCTGCCGCAACCACGTGAACTGCTCCTGGTCTGTCTGGGCCGTCGCGTCCTCTTTATACAACCAGTGCGCAGCAATA
>DAOUYN010000055.1 GCA_030666075.1 Actinomycetes bacterium
GATATCCTGACTTTGCGCGAGAGCATCGTCATCGTCCGCGAGGTCTTGGAAGAAAAGCGTCGCGTACCTATCAACAGCAAAGACAAACGGTGGCTCGAGCTGGCCTAACTGCTCGAAATCGAACAATTTGCGACCGTGGCCGTCTTCGTCGCTTAGAAGCGGGTATGGGATCTCGTTATCTTCGGCGAAAGCCGCCAGCTGCTCTTGAGTATGCGGGGCGACTCCGACCACCTCGGTCTTTTGCCGACGCCATTTTTCGTGATCTTTGGCGAAGGCCTTCAACATCCCGCTACAGAATGGGCAATCGACGTCGTGCGCGAAGAATATGACGATATTCTTGCGGCGCAAGAGCGGTTTGATATGCCACCACTCTTGCCGGTGGGACCGCAAAGAGAGTTCCGGGACGAACCCTTTCGCTTTTATGCCGGGAACTGGTTTCACAACGTTTCTTACCCAATCCGTCCCGGGGTGGACAGGGGCAACTATGTCAATTAAGCTAACCTGTCATGGGGTCATACGGGGAGTGAGAGATTGAGCTGGGCGCAAGAGCTTGAATCGATAATGACGACGGCCACGGCGGCGATCAAAGCTGCCGGCTCAACGTCTGAGTTAGAAGAGATCAAGGTCGAGTATCTGGGCCGAAAAGGCGCCTTGACGACACTATTAAAAAATGTCGGGTCACTCACGGCCGAAGAAAGGCCCCAAGCGGGGCAATCGGCAAATGCCGTTAAGAAGGAGATCGAGGCGGGCCTCTCCGAGCGGGCGGCAGCCCTGGAATCGACCGAACTCGACCAACAGCTCTTGGAGAGCTCAGTCGACACTTCCCTTCCCGGCCGGCGCCCATTGGTCGGCGGGAAGCATATCCTCAACCAGATAACCGACGAGATCCTCGAAATATTCCTGGGCCTTGGCTACAAAGTCGCCGAGGGGCCGGAGGTCGAAGTCGACTGGTACAACTTTGAGGCTCTTAACATGCCGCCAGAACATCCGGCACGCTCTCTGCAAGACACTCTCTACGTCGGCGATGAAAACCGGGCCGTCTTGCGCACGCATACCTCGCCGGTCCAAGTCCGGGTGATGGAAAAGGAGCGCCCCCCCGTCTATATAGTAGCGCCGGGACGGGTCTTCCGCCGGGATGTCGTCGATCCGACGCACTCGCCGATGTTCCACCAGATCGAAGGCTTCGCGGTCGATAAAGACGTCAACTTCGGCCACCTTATCGGCACTCTGGAGACATTCATCCACACGATGTTCGGCAAAGACCGCAAAGTCCGATTGCGCCCGCATTTCTTCCCCTACACCGAACCGAGCGCGGAAGTCGACGTCTCCTGTATCGTCTGCGGCGGCAAAGGCTGCCGAGTCTGCAGCCACACGGGCTGGCTCGAGATACTCGGGTGCGGGATGATCGACCCGAACGTTTTCAAGAATGTCGACTACGATCCCGAGGAGTACTCGGGCTTCGCCTTCGGCATGGGCGTCGAGCGGATCGCGATGCTCAAATACGGCATCAACGACATCCGCCTCTTCTTCGAAAATGATATGCGGTTCTTAGGACAATACACGTGAAGATCACCCTGAACTGGCTAAAAGAGTTCGTCGACTTTGACTTGTCAGCCGAAGAGCTGGCTGATAGATATGATCTATCGGGTACGGCCATCGAAAGTATCGAATATTTAGGAAAAGGCTTCGAGCGGGTGGTGGTCGGCGAGGTCCTGGAAGTAAATAAACATCCGGATGCGGACCGGCTCCAGGTCTGTGAGGTAGATATCGGCGCTCGGCGCGTCACTATAGTCTGCGGGGCCCCTAACGTGGCTGTCGGACAAAGAGTGCCGGTGGCCCGGCCCGGTGCCCTCCTGCCTAACGGGATGGAGATCGGCGAAACAAAGATCAGGGGCGTGGCCTCGGCGGGCATGATCTGTTCGGAAAAGGAGCTCGGCTTGGCCGAAGAGGCGGCCGGCATCATGGTCTTAGCGGCTGACGCCCACCCGGGAGACCAGGTCGGCGCCCTGCTCGGTGTCGACGATTGGCTCCTGGACCTTGAGATCACCCCGAACCGCCCGGATTGCATGAGTATGATCGGCATGGCGCGGGAAACCGCCGCTCTGGTCGGCACAAAGATCCGGCGCCCGGAGGTCAAGCTGACTGAGCACAAGGAAAATATCGACTCGGTCGTCGCCGTGACCATCGAAGCCCCGGACTTATGCCCGCGCTACAGCGCCCGCTACGTCGACCAGGTGAAAATCGGACCGACACCGCCTTGGATACGCCGCCGCCTCGAAGCTGCCGGCATCCGTTCGCTCAATAATGTCGTCGATATAACTAATTATGTCTTGCTGGAAACGGGACAACCGCTCCACGCCTTCGACTATGATCTGCTGCGCGACGGCAAAATAATAGTCCGGAGGGCGGGGGTGGCGGAGAAACTCGAGACAATAGATCACGTCGTCCGGGAACTGACCACCGACCACCTGGTTATCGCCGACGGCGCCCGGGGCGTGGCCCTGGCCGGCGTCATGGGTGGACTTGAGAGCGAGATCAACGATAAGACGACGAAAGTCTTGATCGAATCAGCCAACTTTCACGCGCCTAATATCCGCAAGACCTCTCGCTCACTTGGTCTGATCAGCGAGTCCTCTCTCCGCTTTGAAAGAGGGGTCGATATCAACGGGACAATCTACGCGGTCGAGCGGGCCGCGCAATTGATAGCCGAAACAGCCGGCGGGCGGGTCTGGTCGGGGACACTCGATGCCCACCCGGCGCCGCGGGCTCCTGAGAACGTCGAACTGCGTCCGAAACGCGTCCATGCCGTCCTGGGCATCGAACCGCAGGTGGACAGATTCACAGATATATTGACCGGGCTCGAGCTTGAGGTCGAGACCGGACCGAAGGCCGATAGCCCGATGGCGGTGACCGTGCCGACCTTCAGGGTCGACCTCCAACGCGAGATCGACCTGATAGAGGAGATAGCGCGTTTTTATGGACTTAATAACATCGAGCCGAGGGTTCTGCCAAGTTCGAATCCTGAGCGCGGCCTGAGCCCAGAGCAGAAGTTCGTCCGGTCGCTCCGCGATCTCTTCATCGGCGCCGGTTTCATGGAGGTCATCAACTATAGCTTTATCAGTCGGCAGGAATTGGACAAGCTGGGATTGCCCGCGGACCATATCTGGTCCCAGGCGCCCCTGATCGCCAACCCGCTCTCCGAGGACCAGGCGCTCCTGCGCACGACCCTGCTCTCAAGCCTGCTGCAGACCGTGGCTCACAACCACAATCGAGGCCAAAAAGACCTGGCTGTCTTTGAGATCGGCAATATCTTCCGGCCGGCCGGCGACGTCCCGGAACAATCTATGCGGGTGGCCGGCATCCTAACCGGCCGGGTCCGCCCAAGCGCCTGGCATGAACCTCAAGGCTTAGAAGCCGATTTCTATGACCTGAAGGGGCTTTTCGAGCTGATCTGCGACAAGATGTCTCTCGATGATTGCCATATCGAACCCGCGGAGCACCCAGCGCTCAGCCCCGGGCAGGCGGCTGAACTCATATCCGGCGCAGACGCGGTGGGCTTTTTCGGCACGGTCCACCCGCAGATCCAAGAGAACTACGGGCTGCGCCGGCCGGTCTTCGCCTTCGAAGCCGATGTCTCCCGCCTCTTCCAGCAGTCCACGGCCGAGCCGGCCTTCCACGAAATACCGCGATTCCCGGCCGTCGACCTTGACCTGGCCATGATCGTCGATGACAGCGTCGGCTGGGGAAGTCTTGAACACCTGGTCCGCCAGACCGGGTCGCCGCTCCTAAAACGCGTTCACCTCTTCGACGTCTACCGCGGGGAGGGCGTGCCGGAAGGTAAGAAAAGTCTGGCGTTCAATCTGAGCTATCAGGCCGCGGACCGGACATTGACGGACAGTGAAGTCGACCACATCCAAAAGCGCATAATCAAGCGCGCCGCGCACGAACTCGGCGCCCAGCTCCGCGACTAAATTTCAGCCGCGGCCGCGGCCAAAAAGCACGATCAACCCTAGTGGCTACCCATAAACGGCATTTGACACACCTGCTGCGTTTGTTAACATGTGCTCCGGTTCTTGGAGGCTTTCTTCCTCCCGGGCCGATTTTAAATTAGGGGGACTATATTAGTGAAACGCCTTATTTTCTTTACACTTACACTACTGTTACCGGCTTTAGCGGCCCCGATAACCGCTTCGGCCGCCACGCCGGTCGAGGGCAAGACCATCGCGCTCGATGCCGGCCACGGCGGAGCCGATCCCGGCGCCATCAATACCAATCCGGAGAACCCGCTCGCTGAGAAGGACCAGAACCGGGCCGTTGTCGATATTCTCAAGGAAAAACTTGAAGGTGACGGGGCTACGGTCATCGACGTCAGACCCGGCGATGAGACTGTCGATCTCTATGAACGCCCAAAACGCGCCAACGCGGCGGGGGCTGATATTTCTGTCAGCGTCCATCACAACAGCGCCACCCCATCCGCGAACGGCACGGAGACGTACTTCGCCGATGCCGGAGGCCAAAAACTGGGTGCGGCCCTGAACAGCCGTCTCCTCATGGGATTAGGCACACCGGACCGCGGTGTCCAGCAAAAAGTCGGTTTTGTCTTAACGCGCTTACCGACGATGCCGGCGGTCATTACTGAAGGATCATTCGTCACCAATGACGAAGAGGCCAAGAAGTGGACCCAGGGCGACCGGGCCGCAGTCGAAGCCGACTGCCTCTACCAGGGCATTAACGACTACTTCTCTGCTTAAATCACGCTGATTTCAAATTGAAAACAAGAGCGCCCTGTCTGGTTCACAAGATGGGGCGCTCTTTGCGTCTCGTTGGAATGCGTTTCTATGGAGTAGCGGGCCGCCAGAACTCGCCGCCGGCTTTGGGCTCTTTCGTCACTTCACCGGCTATAGCCAACTCTTCCAGCGCCGATAGAGCCGCCTGATGATCAAGGTCATAGACGACTGACACTTCGCGGGTGGCGACGTGGCCGTGGAGCGCCACGAAATCGGCCATCGCCAACAGCGGCATCTTATACAACTCGGACGTGGCCAAACGCTTGAAGGCACTCTCGTAGTCAGCGTAAGGGCGATACCCCGGCAGGGTGATCTCTGCCCCGTCCTGGTTGACACCGATCATCGTCGGAAAACCGCTGATACCGCGGCGCCGGGTCTCAGCAAGGTCGGCGAAGAACGCCTCTCGCGCCCCGGCCCGATAGTCGGCTTTGAAGCGGACCATATCAAAATCCAACGACTCGGCCAGCTCAAACAGGACACTTTCCTTTGAAATGTTCCGCCTTTCCGTCATGACCGCTTCGCGCAGACGGCGCAGATACACCTCGGCCCAAGCCTCATCCTGTGCTTCGGCCGCCTTATAGGCGATACAGCCGGGATAGGTCGAACTCGGCGGATCCTCCAGCCAAACGCCCTCATCTATCGGCATACCGCTTCGCTCGGCGACCTCGACCCAATGCGGTGCGACCTGTTCGGCCCGTTCGATCTGATTGCGGGAGTCGAAAAAATTCTCCCAAGCTTCCAGGAGTCCACCCATTTTATAGACGATCCTGACCTGGCCGGGATAGTCGGCTTTTATCTTCTTGATGATGGGTTCGCTGGCCCAACACCATGAGCAGTCGGGGTCGGTGAAGTAGAGGAGTTCCAAGCTTGGGCGTTCCTCCCGCGCGCTTGACGCACGTTTCGGTTCGAGATCGAGCCTCACCGTCCACCACCTCTTTACCGCCGTAACGGCTATTCTCTCTCTTAGCCCAGCCTCTGGCAAACCCATAACGCGCGTCACGCTTGACTAGATTTCCGGAACATGTATAATTTATGAATATTTATGCAATTTTTATGTAATCGGAGTAATGATGGACAAGATCGAAGCAACGATAATCGGCGGTTCCGGCTTCAGCGGCGCCGAGCTGATCAAACTGCTGGCAGGGCATCCGTTCGCCCGCCTCGCCGCGGCGACGTCGACAACCTATGAAGGCCAGGCGGTCTCCGATCTTTACCCCGGCCTAAATGGCCTGACCGAGCTGGTCTTTACTAAGCCCGATCTTGAAGCGGCGGCTGCTGCCGATTTGGTCTTCTTAGCACTGCCCCACGGGCAAGCTCATAAACTCGTGCCCGAATTGCGCTCGGCCGGACCCGCCAAGATCATCGATCTGTCCGGCGACTTCCGCCTGCCGGCGGATGATTATGAAAAGTGGTACGGACAAGCGCACGCGTCACCTGGATTACTCGGTGAAGCCGTTTACGGCCTGACCGAGTTAAACCGCGAAGCCATCGCCAAGGCGTCGCTGATCGCCAACCCCGGATGCTTCCCGACAGGTGTTATTTTGGCGGGAGCACCGCTCTTTGCCGGCGATCTTGTCAAAGGCGACATCAACGCGAACTGCCTGACCGGCGTCTCCGGGG
>DAOUYN010000145.1 GCA_030666075.1 Actinomycetes bacterium
ACTCGTTCATGAATTGGATTTATATACGAAACCCCTTGCCGCTTAAAAAGCTTGATCGCCGTAAAGACGGGAGTCTCATCGACGTCGATGAACTCAGTCATCTCCGAGACGTTGATCACATAAAGACCGTAAGCATCAGCAAGGCCCGAATCCGCCAGCTCCCGTAAGACCTGGGGATCCTCGACGGCCAGCTCCTCGTCGGCGTCGAGCACGAAAACCCAATCCATGGAGGCGGCGTCGAGCGATTGGTTCCTGGCCGTACTAAAATCGACCCAGGGGGCAGAGATGACCTTGGCCCCGTATTCGCGGGCGATCTCGATCGTCGTATCGGTTGAGCCCGTGTCGATGATCACGATCTCATCGACCGAATCCCGGGCGCTATCAAGGCACCCGGCCAGCATCTGGGCCTCGTTCTTGCAGATCATACACAGGGAGATGGTCGACATGCGCTGATTCTAGCACACGCCAAAAGCTACTCCTCCATCACTATGCGCAACTTCCCGTGCTTCTTAGGAACGGTAAAGCTGGTGACTCCCTCTTGGCGGGTAAACGTGATATCGAGACGGCTGGGGCCGATCCGAAGATTCGAAAACTTGACCCGGTTGAGCCACGGCGGCAGGGTGGGGTCGTTGACCCACAGGATGTTGTTGGGAGCATCGGGAGTCAACCCCAGTATTGATTGCAAGACCATCAGCATGGTCCCGGCCGCCCAGGCCTGCGGGCTGCACGCCACCGGATATTCGACCGGGGCGTTCCGCCCCCGCCGGGTGAAGCCGCAAAAGAGTTCCGGGAGGCGAAAATAGGGGTGGTGGATGGCGGCGTCGAAGAGACCGCTGGCAACATGCTCAGTCTCACGGACACAGTTATAGCGCTTCAAACCGCGAACGATGATGGCGTTGTCGTGCGGCCAGACCGAACCGTTGTGATAGCTCATCGGATTGTAGATGGTGGCGTCTTTACTGACCGTCCGAATGCCCCAACCGGAGAACATCGGCGGAGCGACCAGTTTCTTGGCTACCAGCTCAGCTTTTTCCTCGTCAGCGATACCCGACCACAAACACTGACCCGCATTGGACGCGACTGTTTTTACCGGGCGCTTGTCGCCGTCGAGCGCCATAGCATAAAAACCAACATCTTCCAGCCAGAAGGCTTCGTTGAAGCGCTTCTTCAGCTCTGCGGCCTCCCCGGCCAGCCTATCGGCGACGTCGTCGTCACCAAAATCTCTAAATAACTGGACCAGCCTCTTCTTGGCGTAATAGACATATGCCTGGACTTCGCTTAAAGCGATCGGCGCCCGCGCCATCTCGCCATTGTCGTGGGCAATGGCATTGTGCGAGTCCTTCCAGCCCTGATTGATAAGGCCGCGCCGTGACTTGCGCTGATACTCGACGAAACCGTCCCCATCGGCGTCGCCATAGTCATCTATCCAGGCCACCGCAGCAACTATCGCCTGCTTATGGCGCCTAAGGAAGTCGAGATCTGCGGTCCACTTGTAATACTCAGTCATCATCAGGAGAAAGAGGGGAGTAGAGTCTATCGAGCCGTAATAGGGTGTATGCGGTATCTCTCCGAGGCTCGCCAGCTCGCCCTGGCGCAACTCGTGCATGATCTTGCCCGGTTCCTCGTCCCGCCACAGATCGACCTTGACCCCTTGATAGTGTGCCAATATCTCCAAGGTGCTGCGGGCCGGTTCGGGATTGAGCGGCAGCGCCTGAAGTGCGGCGATCAAGCTATCGCGGCCGAACGGGGCGACGTACCACGGGATCCCGGCGCAGATTATCGAGCCGTGCTCGGTCCCGGTCATCAAGGACCTCAGATCGTCCCGACCCCGCTCGAGGACCGAGTTAAAGAGTTCGTTATCTGTCTCGATGGTCGTGCACGACTGCTCCCAATCCTGATATGAACTGCGTAGATTGCTGATCGCCCGGTTAAAACCGGGAACGGTCACCTGCGAGTCGCCGGTGACCGGCTGAATCACGAAGTTGAGCACCGCCCGACCCCTCCCCTCCAAGCGAACGTTATAACCGATGATGATCTTATTGAGTTCCTCTCGATGGCTATCCGGCTCGCCTGGCAGATCGATGCGGGTTCGACGGAGGATGTCATCTTGACCGAGATAGGCGAGGGTCAGTGTGTCACCGGTAAGCTTTGGCTTGAAAAGGCGTCCCCGCTTCTCCCGACGCATCCCGCGGACCTCGAACATATCGGCAAAATCGGCGAAGAAGGAGAACTCGAGGAAAAGGTCGACTGCGACCGGATTATAGTTCTTGATCCGTATGCGCTCTTGAAGCCCCCCGGCCAAGACCCGCAAGCGGCGGATGTTGATGGTCTCCTGTGCGATCTTGAGCTGCTCGCCCTCGGTAATATCGGCGTTGGTCAACTCGATATGGGCCATGTAGTCTCGCTGCGCTCCAGTAGAGAGGAGTATCGGCTCGCGACCATTGACAAGCAGTTCCCAGCAGCTCAAGAAACGCGTATCGGCCGTGTAAAAGCCAAGTCCGGCCGTGTTGTCGGACGCGATGTTTCCCCGCGCGTCAGAGTAGACGAATAGACCGTTTTCCTTGATCGTCAGGCGCCGCTCTTTGATATCGACGATGATGAAGGGAATGCCCTCATTGAGTATGCGATTAGTCGCCTGCTCCTCAACGATGAACTCTTCGCCCTCAGGGCTGATGTACTTCTCCAATAAGCCTCCCGATCGCCGTCTGGTGACTTATTCCCGTTCCGGAAGAAAGCAAAAAATGGAGAGGGCAGGCGGGTTTTTCGCCGCGTGCTTCTAGTCCGTGACGACGCCGGCGGCATCAACGTCGAGGAAGATCGCCCGACGCTTTAAGCCTTCCGCGGCCAAAGCGGCCGGCAGCGCGGCTTTTATTTCTGCTTCGACGGCCCGGTCGTAGAAAGCGGCCACTGTCGGGCCCGCGCCGCTAATAAAGGCGCCGACCGCACCGGCCTCAATAGCGGCCTGGGCGGCAGAGTCAAAATCAACGATGAGCGGGCGACGGAACGGCTGGTGAAGGGCATCCTCGAGCCCGGCTCCGGCGGCCGACAGGTCCCCGGTAAGAAGTGCTTCGACCAGCAGGGCGGTGCGCCCGACATTGAAAACAGCGGACTCGCGAGAGACCTGGTCAGGTAGGGCCGAACGGGCCTCGGCGGTTGAAAGTGATGTCTCGGGGACCATCGCGACGACCCCGATGCTATCGGCCGGCTCGAGCCGGCGCACTTGAAACGTTCCCCCCTGATGGTAAGCGATCGTCAGCCCGCCATAGATGGCGGCGGCGACATTATCGGCGTGGCCTTCTATGTCGACCGCCAGACCGAAGAGCCGGTCTTTTGAGAAGCCGGCCCCTGACAACTCATTAGCCGCCGCCAGCGCGGCAACTATCGTGGCTGCGCTGCTGCCTAGGCCCCGGGCCAGCGGGACGCGATTATCCATCCGCACACGCAGGGCCGGACGCGCGCGCCCAAGACCAGCGTAGAATCTATCAATAGTGGTGACGGCCAGGTTTTCTTCCGGGCGCCGATCGAGGACCCCTTCGCCCTCACCGGTGACGGATAGCTCCAGACCCGACCCCCCTTCTTCCAGCTCGACTGTATTATAG
>DAOUYN010000070.1 GCA_030666075.1 Actinomycetes bacterium
ATGACGATCGGTTCTCCCGGGTCCTTAGCTTCGAATTCAAGCATCTTACGGACCACCTCTTTAGAGCGGTCCGTCTCGATCTCCCCGAAATACAGTATCGTTCTCAGGTCATCGAGGGTCTTATAGCGTTCTGCTTCTTGGTATGACCGCCAACGTTCAAAATCAACGGCTTCTTCTTCAGCTAACTCACGGCCGGCAAGAAGATGCTCGGGCGGATTCCCCTCAGTTGAGGCGTCCATTTTCTTCTTCTTACCCAGAAGGTCGAAGCGCCGTCGCTTTGGTCGGTCCTACCGATTGCGGGACTTCTTGACCATCCGAATAACCAGCCAACTAGCGACCGGTAAACCAAAGACCATAGCTACGATCAGCGCCATGCCCGAATCGTCCGCCCGCTGCTCAACCGGAGTATATGCGGCCCCAGCGGGGCGCCCCGCGGGTATAGGCGTCGGTTCTCCGACCCCGGGGTCAGCAGCTTCCGCCCCCAAAACGGGCGCAGCGAACGAGATCAAGAGAAATATCATTATTAAGATCGGCAGAGCTCTCTTCATGCGCGCACCTCCCCTGCTCATTCCCAGCGCCACATCAGAACGCTGGCAATAAAGAATACGACGGTCACGGCGACCAGGACTGTCAATTCTAGTCCGATCGCCTCCAGGCCCTCGCCCCGGATCATCACATTCCTGGTGGCATCGGCCAGGTATTTCAGCGGCAACGCGCTGATAACCGGCTGGATCCAAGCCGGAGCGCTTTCGACCGGGAAGAAAACGCCCCCCAGAAACATCATAGGCATAGTGATGAGATTACTGATACTGTCCGATATCTCCCGGTTCTTGGAGACGCTGGCCACGGTAAAGGCGATCGTGACAAAACAAAGCGAACCGATGATGATGACCACGAATAGGACGAGGTAGCTCCCCACGACGCTGACGTCGAAGAAGGCCCGGGCCACAGCGACTAACAGCACGGCTCTCAGTATCGAAAACAGCAGCTGGTTCGCGATCTGGGCGGAAAGAAACACGGGCAATGGCTGGGGTGTGACTTTGAGCCGCCTCAGAATACCGCGCTCGCGATAGTTGACTATGGTGCCGGCCAGCCCGAACATGGCCGAATTCATCAAGGTCATGGCGATGATACCGGGCACTAAAAAGTCTATATATCGAAAGTTCCGCTGACGGACACTGTGGCTTTCAAGCTCTAGCAGCTTAGGGGCGCCGCCCGCGGCCCGGTCGATCTCATCAAGGACCCCGGCGACGACTCCGCGCGCTACATCTGACACAAAGGTATTTGACGGATCGAAGTAGAGGTCTATCTTGGCCGAGCGCGCCCGGTTCGTCGATCCGGCACTCAGCGCCTGCCCGACAGTGTCGGCCAGTCCGTCGCGCAAGACCACCACCCCATCGAGATCGCCGCTCTTGAGGTCAGCCCGAGCCGGCCCGAGCGCACGATAAGTTTTAATATCGAGCACCTGCGCCTGATCAAAGCCTTTTCGGACCGCTTGGGACATCTGTGAGCGGTCCAGATCGACTAGGCCCAGCTTGGGCTCCGGCTGCCCGCCGGCAAAGGCGATACCGAAGAGGCCCATCATCATGACCGGGAAAAGAAAGAGCCAAAAAAGCGCCTGACGATTCCGCACGGTCATCTTGAAGTTGGCGACCAACAGTTCGTAAAACTGCCTCAATCCCTCAACCCCTTGCCCGTATAGTGTAAAAAGACATCCTCTAGATTCGCACCGGCGACACTGAGATTCTCCACATCGATATCATGGCGCTTCGCTGAATCAAAGAGACTGAGGACTGATTCCTGGACGTTTTGAGCGTAAAAGACATAGCCGTCGTCGACCGGGCGAATCTCAAGGCCGCCCATGGCCGCACCGAACTCGGCGAGCTCGAACTCCTTCGAGGATTGAAAAGTGATTTTAGTCTCGGCTGCCAGCCCTTCTATCAGCTTCTTGGGAGTGTCGATAGCGATGATACCGCCGCGGTCCATGATTGCCACCCGTTTGCATAGGACCTCCGCCTCTTCCATATAATGAGTGGTCAAGACGATGGTCTTACCTTTGGCGCTGATTTCCCGGATGACATCCCATAGCCTGCGTCTGGCTTGCGGGTCGAGTCCGGTCGTCGGCTCGTCGAGGAATATGACTTGCGGGTCGTTGACGAGAGCCAGGGCTATCGAGAGCCGCTGCTGCTGCCCGCCCGAAAGCTCACGGACGACCGCTCTTTCCTTCTCCATCAAGTCGACAGCGCCGAGTAGGGATTCGACTTCTTCATTGCTCAAAAATATGCTGTAGAACGTCCCGAAAAGTGAGAGCATCTCCCGGACGGTCAGATAGTCGAAAAGCGCCGTTGCCTGGAGTTGGACGCCGATCAACTCTTTTGTCAGGCCGGGATCCGGCCAGACTGGTATACCTTTTATTGTGATCTCGCCGTCGGTTGGCTCCCGCAGACCCTCGATCATCTCTAAAGTGGTGGTCTTGCCCGCGCCATTCGGTCCGAGTATGCCGAATATCTCGCCGTCGGCCACTCCAAATGAGATGTCATCAACGGCGCGCAGGTCACCGTACTGTTTGACCAGGCCTTTTACCTCGATTATATTCGTTGATCCGAACCTTTCGTTTCGCGGATTCAGACCGTGATTATAGCAGATGGTTTTCGAACCCAGCGCGTTATGCTTTGCTTCGAGCGGGCTTGGTCCGGGTCTCGGCCCGTGACTGCCGATCATCGACCCAGAGCAGCCAGACTGTGGCCAACCAGAAACCAAAACCGATACGAACAACCGTGGCGGCCAGACCGACCAGCAAGATACCTCCGGGCCCAAATAGGGGCGCCAATCGCGCCACTATCGTTTGAGCGAAAAAAACGGCGGCGGCCAGGACAAAAATGGGGGCCAAGACCCGGGCATTATCTCGCGCCAACCGAGCACTGGCTCTAGCCGCCGGGACGAGCGGTAGGCGCTCGAGCAGCATCAAATAGGCAGTCAGGGTGAATGGGACAAAGATCGCCCAGCTGAGGAGCTGCCATATGATTACCGTATCTTCCGGAGGCGAGCGTCCGATGATCAGGGCCGTCATGTCGGAAATCGGTCCATACAGCCGAAACCATAGAACGATGCCGGTCAGCACCGGCACAATGTTCGGCGCCTTAGCCAGCCATTTCTTAGACTTCAGCGGGCGGACCGCCGCTATCAGATAGTTCCTGATGAGAACGGCGGAGGCAATAGCAAAAGCTATCTCCATAGTATTGGCCAACGCCAATAACAAGAAGGGGTTGCTCATCGCCGGGACCAACGCCCACGGTGGATAAATGTTTTGCCCGGTTTGGATGGCGCTCCCGGCCGCCCAACCAAGAGCCCGGGCGACACCTTGAAGGGTAAGGTCCAGGGGCGCAACCGCACCCGACCCTTCCTGCATGGCGGTAACGGCCGCCGCTATATCCCCGACAAAACTCGCCGCCATCATAATCAACACGCTCGGCAGCAAGACGCTACGGTGCTCGTTAATGTACCGGCTGGCTTGTGTCATTCGGAGTCGAGCATCTTTCCACATGGAGTAGGATTATTCCCCAAGCGCGGTCTATTGAGACCGGGAAGCGGTGAGACGGATACTACTCAGAGAAGAGGGCGTCTGTCCCCGGTACGCCGGTGGGGCCTGGAGTCAACCCCAGATGATCGTAGGCCCGCGCGGTCGCCACCCGTCCACGAGGCGTCCGCTGCAAGAAGCCTAACTGGAGCAGGAAGGGTTCGTAAACGTCTTCGATCGTCTCTGTCTCCTCGCCGAGCGCCACGGCCAAAGTGCTTAGCCCGACGGGAGCGCCGCCGAACTTGGTTATCAAGGTCCGGAGCAAGCGCTGATCCAGCTTGTCGAGACCGACCTCATCGACCCCGAACATGATCAGCGCGTCGTGCGCCAGCGGGGCAGTGATAAGGCCGTCGGCTTTGACTTGGACATAATCGCGCACTCTTTTAAGCAGACGGTTGGCTATCCGCGGGGTCCCGCGGGAACGCGAAGCGATCTCCGCCGCCCCCGAGGAATCGATATCGACGCCGACTATCCCGGCCGACCGGGCGACGATCTCGGTCAACTCCTCGGTCGAATAGTAGTCTAGCCTGGCGTTGACCCCGAACCGATCACGCAAAGGCGAGGTGATAAGGCCGGTCCTGGTCGTCGCTCCGACCAGCGTGAACTTGGGCACATCCAGACGGAGTGATCTGGCGCTCGGCCCCTTTCCGACGATGATGTCGAGCTCGAAGTCCTCCATAGCTGGATAAAGTATCTCCTCGACTTGATGATTGAGGCGATGGATCTCATCGATAAAGAGAACGTCATTCTCCTCGAGGTTTGTCAGAATGGCCGCTAGATCGCCGGCGCGATCGATAGCCGGACCGGATGTCGTTTTCAAGTTGACACCGAGTTCGGCCGCGATGATGGCGGCCAAAGTGGTCTTCCCTAAACCGGGCGGCCCGCAGAGAAGGACATGGTCGAGGACATCGCCCCTAGATAGCGTGGCCTCGATGAAGATCGAAAGGTTTTCTTTCACATCGGTCTGGCCGATATACTCGGCCAGCTTCTTAGGGCGCAGGCTGAAATCGAGTTCAGTGTCCTCGATCTGCAGATGGGTAGTTGTTATCCGTTCTTCGGCGTCCGTCAAGCGCTCCCCCTTGATACCCTCATAGCGTGGCCAGGCGCTTCAACGCGTGTTTGATGTACTGATCGACGGTCTGGCCGGGCTCCGAGTCCATCAAGGCGCGGGCGGCTTCATCGACAGCGTAGCCCAGGTTGACCAAAGCCTCGCGGGCCTCCAGTACCGGCGTGGATAAACTCCCCGCCCCCACAACGGCATTCCTCTTGACCGACTCCTTCAATTCCAGGACCAGACGCTGAGCTGTCTTCTTGCCGATTCCCGGGGTCTGACTGATAAGCGCGATGTCCTCATTGATTATCGCCTGCTCCAGCTCCTCAGGGGGCATATGCGACAAGATCGCCAAAGCGGCCTTGGGGCCGATATTATTGACGCCGATCAAATTGACGAAGACGCCTTTCTTTGCCCGGCTCTCGAAGCCGTAGAGCTTCATGGCATCATCTTTGACCTGCATGTAAGTAAAGACACCGACTTCTTTGCCCACGGCCGGCAACGAAGCCAGGTCCGGTGTGGGCATCATCAGTGCATACCCTACGCCACCTGCCTCGATAACCGCGCCTTCGGCGGACTTATCCACCAATACGCCCCGAAGCGTTGCGATCACGTCCGCCTCACCGCCTCATCCCGTGTGTTTGGCCATCCGCCGGCTATGCGAGTGGCAGATAGCGATGGCCAGGCCATCGGCAGCATCGTCCGGACGCGGCTTCTCCTTGAGGCACAAGATGGCTTTGACCATATACTGCACCTGCGACTTTGTCGCCTTGCCGTACCCGACGACGGACTGCTTGACCTGCAAGGGAGTATATTCACCGACCTCGACGGAGATAGTGGCCGCCGCCAACAGCGCCACGCCGCGCGCCTCGCCGACCGCTATGGCTGTCCGGGCATTATTGCTAAAGAAGAGCTGTTCGATCGCGATAGCGTCGGGCTTGACGCGCTCAAAGAGAGTGAGGAGGTCGTCGAAGAGGGTTTTTAAGCGCAGATGCGGGGCTTGCCCCGCCGGTGTCGAGACGACCCCGTAATCAATGACTTTTAACTTGCTCCCCTGTGAGGCCACGACCCCAAAACCAGTGGAAGCCGTACCGGGATCGATTCCCAGGATGATCAACGCGTATCCCCTTGTTTAGCCAAACATACGAACATACGTACTATATCAGAGTCAGCTTTGGGCCGCTA
>DAOUYN010000034.1 GCA_030666075.1 Actinomycetes bacterium
TCGGCGGCGATATCGACGTTGGTCCGCAATTCATCCGCGAACCGCTCGCGCTGCCTATCGCGGGCGAGAACGACTCTTTTAGCGACCGCCGCTGAGGGTTCGCCGGCGCCTTTGCGTAATATCTCATCGCTTCGTAGCCGCCCGACACTGACATGCAGGTCGATCCGGTCCAGAAGCGGCCCCGAGATCCGGGAGCGATATGCGCTTAACCGGGCCGGTGAGCATGAACACTCGTGTTTGGGATCGCCGTCGTAGCCACAGTGGCAGGGGTTCATCGCCCCGACCAGCATGAAGTCGGCCGGGAAAGTGACCCGGCCGCACGCCCTGGCAAGCGAAACGGTCCGAGACTCCAGGGGTTGGCGCAGGACTTGGAGCAGGCGCGGTCCGAACTCGGCCATTTCGTCCAGAAACAGAACGCCTCGGTGACTGAGGCTCACCTCCCCCGGCATAACAGGACGCCCGCCGCCGACCATTCCGCCGACCGACACTGTATGGTGCGGAGAACGAAAGGGACGCTCGTAAACTAATCCGCCGCCCTCCCTGGTCCGCCCGAGAACGCTGTGAACCCGGGTTACTTCCAACGCTTCCGAGCGGCTCATCGGCGGCAAGATCGACGGCAGGCGTTTGGCCAACATGGACTTCCCGGATCCAGGTGGACCGACGAAGAGAACATTGTGGCGGCCGGCGGCCGCTATCTCCATCGCCCGTTTCGCCTGCAGCTGACCTTTGACATCCGAAATATCCGGATAACTTCCCTTGTAAACCCTGGTGACCCCTCTTTGGGCCTTGGCAATACGGCGTTCCCCGCTCAGGACCGCTAAAGCCTCTGAGAGCGTGTCTACCGGGAATACCGGCAAGCCGGCCGCGGCCGCCTCGTCGCCGTTGGCTGCGGGAACGATGATCCCGCGGGCCCCGCTTTCAGCAGCCGTCATGGCCAGAGGTAGCGCCCCTTTGACCGGACAGACCTCCCCGGCCAGCGACAACTCCCCTATGAGCCAGAGACCTTTGAATTCTTCCCGGCGGTTCGCAACCCCGAGGACCAACGAGATACCGACCGCGATGGGTAGATCGAAATGCGCGCCGGCCTTGGGTAATCCGGCCGGGGCGAGATTGACGACTAACTTGCGGGGCGGCAGAGTAAACCCGCTATTGATGATAGCCGAACGGACGCATTCACTAGCTTCGCGCACCGCGGCATCGGGCAACCCGACAAGACGGATACCCGGCAACCCCTTCGAAGCGTGGACCTCGATGACGACCTCGTCCCCTAATACACCGGCGACGACGCCGCTCTTTACCTTCTCCAGCAACCGCTAAGGCCGTCATTTTCTATAATTGATAACGAACGCATGTTTGCATATTACCGTAGTAGTAGCAATATGGCAAGCGCGGTCCTATTCTTGGAGCGCGTCTATGAGATGCTCGATACGAGTGATACCATCCTGCTCGAGAATGGCGATGAAATCGAACCGGAAAGCCAGGCTCTGGTCGGCGACATACTCCCAGTAATGGGCGCCGGCCCGCCGCAGCTTCGTGCGTTTGCCGGCGGTAATCGCTTCGAATGGATGTCCGGCCCCGTCATCGGAACGGGTCTTTACTTCACAAGCGACGAGCGTGCGGCCAAACCGGGCTATCAGATCTATCTCACCCGCGGGACAGCGGTAGTTCCTGACGAGGATCTCGTAACCCTTTGCTTCCAGAAAACTAGCCGCGGCAGCCTCTCCGCGATCGCCGAGTCGAGAACTTGTCGTTGTCAAAGCAAAAGGGGTATCAGCGGACCACGATGTTGACGAGCTTGTCCGGGATGGCGATGACCTTCACGATCTTCTTCCCCTCAATATGACGCTTGACGTTTTCCGCCTCCAGGGATAGTTTCTCCAATTCATCGGCTGATAGCCCCCGGTCGACACTGATCCGGTCGCGCACCTTTCCGTTGACTTGAAAGACCATGGTCACTTGGTCGGCGGCGGCCAGTTTTGGATCGTATTCAGGCCATGCCTCAATATGGACGCTCTGCTTATGGCCGAGATCCACCCATAGCTCCTCCGCCTGATGCGGCGCGAACGGGGCCGTCATGACCACCAGTTTTTCGGCAATACCCATCAAGAGGGCTCGGTCCCGCTCGGCTTCCGGCACCGTTTCAAGATACCGGTAGGCGGCATTGACGAGCTCCATGATGGCGCTGATGGCGGTGTTGAAATTGAATCGTTCTATGTCGGATGTGACTTTCTTGATCGCTGCGTGCGTCAATTGAACCAGTTCTTTTTCTTTTGCGCCCCCCGAGCCGGGTGTCTCGGCGCTGTCGATAATGTTTTGAGTAAGGCGCCACACGCGGCTTAGAAACCGAAATATTCCCTCGACGCCCTCATGGCTCCACTCAAGGTCTTTTTCCGGCGGTGAGGCAAAAAGAATGAACAGGCGGGCCGTGTCGGCCCCGTATTCGGCGATTATCTCGTCGGGAGAGACGATATTCCCACGCGACTTTGACATCGCCAGACCGCCCAGCTTGACCATGCCTTGGGTCAAAAGGTTTTCGAACGGCTCATCGACTGAAACGAGGCTGAGATCGCGCATGACTTTAGTAAAAAAACGAGCGTACAGCAAATGTAAGATGGCGTGCTCGATACCGCCGATATACTGATCGACCGGCATCCAGTACTCGCCGGGCGCTTTCCCTACCGGCAACTTGTCGTCATGGGGGCTGCAGTACCTGGCAAAATACCAAGAAGAACAAGTAAAGGTGTCCATCGTATCGGTCTCGCGGCGCGCCGGTATCCCGCATTCCGGACAGATGACATTGAGGAACTCCGCATGGCTGGGCAATGAGCCGCCTTCGGCGGTCAAGTCGACATCGTCGGGGAGCGTCACCGGAAGGTCGCTCTCGGGCACCGGGACGATCCCGCAGACATCACAGTAGATCATGGGAATCGGGTTCCCCCAGTAGCGCTGGCGCGAGATCAGCCAGTCGCGCAAACGAAAATTGACAGCCGTCTCCCCCTCGCCGCGCTCGACGAGCCAATCAGTGACAGCCGCAGTCCCGGCCGCACTCTCTAGATCATTAAACTGTCCCGAGCCGATCATCGAACCCGGTCCGGTGGAGGCTTCATCCATCTTGTCTCCATCGAGAAGCGTGCCTTCGGGCTGGATAACCGGACGGACCTTGATGTCGTACTTGCGGGCGAACTCAAAGTCGCGTTGATCGTGAGCGGGCACGGCCATCACGGCCCCGGTCCCGTATTCCATCAACACATAATCAGAGACCCAGATAGGTATCTCCTCGCCGTTGACCGGATTGACGGCATAACGACCAGTAAAGGCGCCCTGTTTCTCCAGCTCTCCAGAGGTCCTCTCCAGGACGGTGCGCGAAGCGGTATGGCGGCGGACCTCATCGATAGCTTTTTGGTGCTCAGTGCCGGCGACCAGCTTATCGACTAACGGGTGCTCAGGGGCCAACAAGAAGAACGTCGCCCCAAATAGAGTATCGGGCCTGGTAGTGAAGACGGTGATCGGCTCACCTGTACCGGCGAGCTTGAAGACGACTTCGGCGCCGCGGCTCTTCCCTATCCAGTTTCTTTGCATCGTCTTGACCCTCTCGGGCCAGCCCTCGAGTTTATCGAGGTCATCCAGAAGTTCTTGGGCGTAGTCAGTTATCTTAAAGAACCATTGGGCCAAGCGGCGCTGGTCTACGAGCGTTGAACACCGCCAGCATTCCCCCTCGCCCAAGACCTGCTCGTTAGCTAGAACGGTCTTGCATGATGGACACCAGTTGACGTTCGATTCGGCCCGGTAGACGAGGCCCTTCTCGTAGAACTTAAGAAAGAGCCACTGGCCCCAGCGGTAGTATTCGGGATCACAGGTGACCACGGTCCGGTCCCAATCGTAGCTCAGGCCAAGCTGTTTCATCTGAGAAGCCTGGCGCTCGATGTTCTCGTATGTCCATTCTTTTGGGTGGACGTTGTTCTTAATGGCGGCATTCTCAGCCGGAAGCCCGAAAGCGTCCCAGCCGATCGGGTGAAGCACGTTAAAGCCGCGCATCGAATAGTACCTGGCTATGACATCGCCGATCGAGTAATTACGCACGTGTCCCATATGGAGATCACCCGAAGGATACGGGAACATCTCAAGGATATAGCGCTTCGGGCGGTCGGCATCTTCCTTTACGCTGTATAGGCCGTCATCAGCCCACTTGTCTTGCCACTTCTTCTCTATGTCTTGGGGCTTATAAGCTTTCACTCTCGAAACTCCAATCAACTGCTGCCCAGATTCTAGCGTAAAGAGAACATCGACGTAAACGGACTGTCTATCTCGGAGTAACTGATATAATCCGCTCTATGAGACGGAACATCGCCTTTCTGACCATAACGTTCGCGCTTATGGCGGGTCTCTTTTATATGGGGATCCCAAAACCTCTTTCCCCCATACGGGCTCTGAGGGTCAGCCGCGCGGGCGCGAGCACGAAACCGGCCTGGTCGAACTCGGGCGAGAGACTGGCCCGCCCCAATGCCGGGCATATTTTCATACACGACCTTTCAAGATACATGTATAACGACCCCAGGATCACGAAGCCGGTTTTGGTCGGCGACATTAGAACGCCCGGGATCGACCGACTTGAGTGGTCTCCCGATGATAAGCTGCTCTTGGCTCAGATCACTACCTACGACATTTTCAATTCGCACATACTGGTCGACCTGAAGACCGAGCGCTTGCGCACACTGGAGATCGACTCAAAAAGAGGCACGACGGCGGACTTCTTCTTTTGGCGGTCCACGACCGCGTTAGGGGCCGTGGTCGGGGGCGAAATCGATACGCCCTACCCGCAGGGGCGCTTGGCTATCGCTGAGCTAACCTCCGGAGAAAAGCGCTCAGGCGACAGCTTTTTGAACAGCGACTCGCTCTTGGTCCGCGCCCGAGAACTGGCCGGCATCGATATGCCCAGCGGACACGAAATCGAATACGACCGCTATTTCCGTGACAAATATCTGTTGGGGTGGATACGTAAAGACGAAGGACCGGCTGACTTCTTCGCCCTCGATACCGAGACAGGAAAAGCCAAGGTGCTCGGCGCCGCGATAGAAGATATTTCGGTAGCCGATACCGGTCGGGCAGTAGTTTTGCCGGACAGAGCGGGTCCCGTGCGCCTCGCTGAGATATCGGATAATGAGCTAAAGGTCGGTGAAAGCGTCACTTTTGAGGACCGCTGGGGCCAACAGTTGCGGCCCACAAAGATAAGCATCTCGCCCAACGGCCGCTTCATCGCCTTCGAACACGATGACCCTTTCGCTTCGGGCATCCACGTCGCCCCGCTCCCCTAGGCGCGGTTGAGCCGCCAATCATAGTCCATATACTCGACCCGCAACTTTTCCGCATGGTCCTTAATATAGTCCCCATCGCTATGAAACCTTGAAACGTACCTCAGCAGATCGGGCTCATTGGGGGCGAAATCGCGCTCGTACCATTTGAATATCTGCGACAGCTCGATAAGCTCCTTGTCATGGTCGACGACCACCCCTTTGGGGCTGTTGATGAATATCTTGGCGGCCATATCGAGTTCACGGTCGAGTTCGGCGGCAGAGTACAATCCCCCTTTTAATGGCGGGCAAGAATCCGCGCCGCAAACGAGCGCGAAGTGGCTGCGGGGCTCATGAAGGTCGAGGCGGAGCCTCTTTTCGATATCGTTGAGACTCATTCGTTCGCCGCCGATATCGTGCTTTGACGTAAAGAAGAAGCGGAGCTTATGCCAGACCCCCCGATGGCCGTTTTCTAGAAACCCGGGGTCGGCGGTGATCGCCTCGAGCGCCCCGTGGATGCTCAGAGCATTATAGGTGTTGATCCAAAAAGCGATCTCCTCTTCACGCATCTGGAGAGTTGAAAGGTCGTATTCGGGGAGGTCGGAGACATATTCTTTTATATTGTCCGCCAGCTCGACGGCCGAGTAGTCTACTTTTCCGTCGGCATCGGTATAGTTTCCGATGGCGGCGGCGAGCCTCTTCTTGAGGGGCCCCGAGATCATTCTGTCCGTTCGCTTTCCAGAGCGCCAAAGAAGACCCCGTACTTGAAGCGCCCGGCAGCCAGCTCTGCTTTCGCCCGCTCGAGGCCCGCTTCGACCTGTTCCATAGTGACCCCTATTGCCGCCGCCGGATCGATCTTCAGTAGGCCCTCTATGCCCCGCCAGGCCAGAAACATGCGCCGGAATCGGGCCAGCAGGCCTTCTAGGGTATAGGTGTGGTCTTCATATTCGACATCCATGAAACCGGCCCCCGTGAATAGATCCCGGTAGCCGCCGACCGGGCGGGCCCCCGCGACGCAGGCGAAGCGGAGCATCATGTCCCTAAGGTCCGGCGGGATCTCTCCGTCCACCACTACGTCGCTGACAGCGAGCTGACCGCCCGGTCGCAGCACCCTGGCCATCTCGGCGGCGGCGGTGTCGGCATCCAAGAACGTGCAGACCGAGCACTCCGAGATAACGGCATCGAAGTGTCGATCAGATACGGGCATGCTCTCGGCGTCGCCGACAATAAAATCGGCCCGGTCGGCACAGCCGGCCTGCTCAGCCGCTGTCCTGGCTTTTTCTAGGTTCATCGCGCTCAAATCGATCCCGGTGACCCTGCACCCGAATGCTTCAATAAGACGAATGGCGGAGGCACCCTTGCCGCAGGCGATATCGAGTACCTCAGAATCGGTCTTCAATCCCAGCCTGTCACCCATGTGCAGGGTCAATTCGGCGCCGCCGGGATGAAAGTCCTCGCCCAGTAGTCCTGCGACTGCCTCATTCTCGTAGAACGAGGTACAGCACGCCTTGTATTCACGCTCGCTCACAGCCTTGGCCGCGGTCACGTTGTGGGCTCCAGCACGGCCGGGGTCCGATGCCGGTGAAGGACGTTATAGACGCAAAACGGAACCATCTTGCCGTCGGGCAATATCTGGGTGACGCAGCACTTTTGCGCCCTATCCAGGTCAAAGTTTCTAGCATCCATAAAGGCGTGCGCTGAGATCAGGGTCACGTCCTCGATCATCTCCCTTATCTTGGGGATCTTAACGCCGCAAAAAGCATAGAGCGCATCGATCACCTTCTTTGATCCCATTATGGCCGACATGGAAAACAGCGACTCAGCTGCCTGCCTCAAATCGGTGGTGAGCCCGACATGCGGCAGAGCCCGATCACTCACAAACTCGAGGTAGGCAGCGGTGTCCAGCAGACCGGTCAATTCTACGACCTCGTCCCCCTCCCTGTAGACGTAAGAACAGACTGAACAGGTCGGGTGGGGACACGGGATGTTCATAAATGAGTCTTTGTGAAGAGCGCCTTTCGTCTGCCGCTCCAGCTCATCGAGGAGTTCCGGGATGGTCACCCGCTCCGGGCCTTGTGCGCCGAAGCGACCGGTCGCGGCGGCCGGCTGGAAGTTGACCATTTTGATATTGTCGTCACCGAGCGCCAGATCGACTATCTCGCCGAGCGAGTCGAGATTGATGCCGCGCATGATCGTCGGCACGAGTGTGACCTGCAGGCCAACGTCTCGGCAATTGGCTAAAGCCCGCATCTTGATGTCTAGCAATGGCGCCCCGCGTAGACGATGGTAGATCGAATCGTCCAAACCATCGAACTGAAGATAGACCGCCGCCTTGAAGCCCGGGGTCTCGGGGCGCCGCATCGCGTCGGCCAGCGCCTGAGCGAAT
>DAOUYN010000095.1 GCA_030666075.1 Actinomycetes bacterium
GATGAATACGTTCTTGAGTCGGCGGCGGCCACCGAGCGTGATTTTAGTCTGATTGACGAACTCAGCTCAGCCTGCGAACGGTGCACCACCCTAAAATACGAGGACATGATCGCGAATTGGGATCACTTTACCGCCGAGTTGACCAGATATATCCCGCTCGAACAGCCGGCGCTAGATGAAACGTTCCGGCGATCGAGACCGCGAGAAAAAGAGGACCAGACTTCACACCGCCGTTCCGGAGCGCCCGGCGGATATAAAGACAAGCTCAAAACTGAGACTATCGCTTCGCTCAACGATGCGCTTGCCGCGACCCTTGAGCGATTTCAATACAGCGAGTAAGAGTTTTACTCGCGGTCGCGAGGCGCTTCAAAAACGAACGGTCTGAATTGTGGCACCAGGTCCATATCTCGAAGCTCAGCCGCTCCGACCCAGGCGAAGTCGTCATGCTCGTTGCTGAGTCGGGCCTGGCCAGAGACGAGGCGGGCTTCCATTATCAGGTAGGCGACCGTGCGCTCCGGCAACTCTCGCTCGGTGCCGCCAGTGACTCTAGTGAGCGAGATCCGCAAACCCGTCTCCTCCACCACCTCGCGGATGAGCGCCCGGTCAAAATCCTCCCCGGAATCTACTTTTCCCCCGGGTAGATCCCATTTGCCCGGGTTCCCCTTTGAACGGGATGAACGCTTGAGCAACAGACACCGGCCGGTGTCGTCGAAGATGACCACTTTGATGGACAATCGGAATGGCTTTTCTGTCACCGGTTCACTTCCGAGGCCGGTTCTTCACTTGCTTAATCTCGAGGGCCCGGTCCTTCTTTCGCTTTTTCTCAGCCAGTTTGGCCTGTTGGTCCTGGCGCCCGGCTAAGTGAGCCAGCTCGCTCTTGAGCTTTCCATAGCTCTGCCAGCGGCGCTCGGAAAGTGAACCATCTTCCAGCGCCGCCCGGATGGCACAGCCGGGCTCCCGGTCATGCCCACAGTTCCGGAAGCGGCAATCAGCCGCTAGTTCCTCGATGTCGTTAAAGGTCTGGGTCAAACCCTCACCGTCGCTCCATACCTGGAGTTCTCGCAAGCCCGGCGTGTCCATGACTATTCCGCCGCCCGGAATAGGAAACAATTGGCCATGGGTGGTGGTATGACGCCCGCGGCCGTCATCCCCGCGGACCTCGCGGACGAGTTGCTCATCGGCACCCAAGAGCAGGTTGACCAGCGACGACTTTCCGACGCCGGACGAGCCAAGAAAAGCCACCGTCTCGGTCTCGCGGATATGTTCTCGTAGGTCCGCGACACCGGTATTCTCGACCGCGCTGACCGGTATGACGCGAACACCCGGAGCAATGGCTTCCACTTCGGCGACGGCCCCGGCGATATCGGGGCAGAGATCCGCCTTGTTCAAAACGACTACGGGTTTAGCCCCCGACTCCCAGGCCGTCATCAAGTAGCGCTCGATACGACCGAGATTGAAATCTCCATCGAGGCCGGAGACAAGGAAAACAGTATCGATGTTGGCCGCGATGACCTGGGCCTGAGTGCGCTTCCCGGCTTCCTTGCGTAAGAAGGCGCTGCGCCGCGGCAAGACCTCGTGAATAACACCGCGATCCGCGTCGGCGCCCGGCTCGATCGCGACCCAATCGCCAACGACCGGCAGGGCCTTTCTTTCAGTGGCATGGTGTCGAAACCGCCCGGAAACTCCGGCTTGGGTCTCGCCCGCTTCACTGACGAGAGTGTAGACTCGAGCACTCTCCAGCAAAACACGCGCCGGCTCGAGATCGTCGCGGCCAAGCTCCTTAAAAAGCTCGGAAAACCGCTCATCCCATCCAAATTGATTCAAAGGCATCGTCTACATGCTACTCAAGGGGGTCGATTAAATCAAAGTCTTGAGCGGGGAGGTCGGTTCAATCCTGGCTCTCGGCCTCGTCCTCTCCCTGCCTCTCGCTGCGGGCGGCCAGCCTCTCCATCCTCTTCTTGATCAAGAGATTAACGAAAGCCCCTATGACACCCACGCCCATTATTAAATAGAAGATCGTGAATATTTTTCCAGCGTCAGTCTGCGGAGTAAAATCTCCGAAACCAACGGTCAAGAGAGCGACAACGCAAAAGTAGATGCTGTCGAGCCAGCTCCACCCCTCGATCCGATGGTAAAAATTAGTGCCACCGGCGAGCAATAAGACCAGAGCCAAAGCGATCGTCCTATATTCCGGATCCCTAAGCCCCTTGATGACCCCGACTACCGCCACCCCGATCACAACGAAAAAAGTAATCATTTTACGTCTTAATAGATGATCAAGACTTCATAGATGACGACCAGGCCGATCAGTATATTGCCGCCGGAAAACACATAGAGGACCTTCGTGTGCTCCTTGAGCGCCTGGAAGATCCCGAGGACACCAAGGACGATCACCGCCTTGGCAACGACAAATGCCCAGAAATTATACTGCAAGAAGAAGTTCAGAACCGGATTCGCCTCGATCGCGCCCATCTCCAGGGCTTGCGAAGTCAACCACAGATCTAAGATATTCAAGCATATCCAAGCTACCGCCAATGACGCCCCTTTTTCGACCGTTTAGCCGGCAAGTCCAAGTCAGTTGCTGGCTTTATGCTCCGATAATGCCCGGATCAATGGGTGGCTAAACCGTACGATGAAGCGGTCGATTGGGGGGTTAATTAAAGCGGATGTGTGAAGATTTCACTAGTTCGACGGCCTCAAAGATAGGAGGCTCCTCGCACGTAGGGTAGAGGATGTCGACGAACTTCTTAGTATAGGGCGCGCTCTTGTGGCTCTCTTCGGCCTGCTCGCCAGGGAAGGACATGAAATGGGTGAAAGTGCGCCCGTCCTCGTGCCGATAGACGCTATAGATCGTGCCGGGTTCATTTTCTTCGATGGCCTCGACAAACTCTTCGATAGCGGTGAGGACATTTTCTTGGGCATCCTTCTTGATCCGGTAGCTGGCGATTCGTCGGATCATAGTGAATCGATCAGACTTCCGGGGCGCCGATAAAGCGCATAGCGACCGCGAAGCCCACGGCGATCGAGGCCAAGATGAAATTGCTCATGCCCAGCATCTTCTGCTGCTTACCGATGGCGTCGATCGTTGTCGTGTCGGGCGCTCCGTCGGCACTCGCTAGAGCCCCGGCTCTGATGCCGTTGCGGGCCAATAACACACTGTTGACGGTGATAATGGTGACGATGACGATCTTGCCGGAAAGAAGATTGCCGTAACCGGTGTCGAGCAAGACCGAGGGGTTCAAAAGACCCATCCCCTGGGACCTCATTACTCCGGTCACAATGACCAAAAGCGTCATGATCGCAGCAATCTTGCCAAAGAGCGGGCCGACCGCTCCCTTGAGTTTGCCGCCCTCGGCGGGGTCCATATCATCGGCCACTTTATCGATGATGAAGTGCAAAACGTATGATCCACCGATGGCGATAGCCGTGGCCATGATGTGGATCCAACCGATCGTGATTCCGATGATTTGCATGTGAGTCCCCCTGAAAAGAACGTCAGCCTATGTAAGAGGCCAATAATATATCACCGGCCCCATCGGACAACAACCTTGGTGGTTGGCCCTACAACATGTAGCTGATGTCGTATGAAAACGTGGGGTAAGCGAAGATGGTCCGGCGCAGTTCTGTCGCGGTTATCCCTTGGTTGATGGCTAACGTAAAGAGGTTGATAAGCTCTTCCGCCGCCAAGCCAAAAAAATGAGCTCCGAGGACCAGGTCGGTCTGATTGTCTACCAGTATCTTGTAGGCCGCGTATTCCTCGCGCAGGCGGCGATTATGGTACCAACTCGAGAAGTCGCCCTGATTGACCTTGAAATCAAGGCCTTGCTCGCTAGCCTGCTCTTCCAGGAGCCCGACCGCCCCCAGCGGCGGCACCGTATAAACGATACTTGGGACGACCGGCGAAACGAATTCGCGAATGTTGCCGTTGATGATGTTGTCGGCGACTATCTCAGCTTCGCGTCCGGCGACCGGCGTCAACGGCGCCCCCGGTTCGGCGGCGTCACCGGCCGCGTAGACCGCCGGATTCGAGACGCTTTGCATATATGCGTTGACCTTGACTCCGCGGCGCCCTGTCTCGACGCCGGCGGCGTCCAAGCCCAGATCGGCGACTTGCGGCACCCGCCCTGCCCCGTGGACGACCAGATCGGCCGAGAAGTCCTCCTCGCCTCCGTCCGGGGTCTTGGTCTTGACGACAAAAGCGCTCCCGTGGCGCTCGACGGCCAGGACCGGCCTCTCGGCCTTCACGTTGATGCCCCGCTTCTTCGCCGCCCCGACCATATCTGCGACCAAGTCGGAGTCGAATGGTTTTAGCGGACGCTTACCCCGATCAAGGATGGTCACTTCAGCGCCGACAGCGTTGGCGATATGAGCAAATTCAAAAGAGATGAAGCCGCCGCCGATAAAAACGATCCGTTTGGGCATCTCCTTGAGATCGAGCCAATCATCGCTGGTGACGACGAGTTCCGCCCCGGGGACACCAAGGTCCATCGGCGCCGCGCCCGTAGCGATAGTTATAAAGTCGGCCTCTAGAGTCTCTTCGTTTACTTCGAGTTCCCGGGGTGAGAGGAAACGGGCGCGCCCATGATACGCATCGATCCCGGCGGATTCGTAAGCCGCCACCCGGCTTTCCGACACGGACTCGACAAAAGTCGCCTTGAAGGCGGCCAGTTTCGGCCAATCGACCAATGCCGGCGTCCCCGGCACCCCGTAGCCAAGAAGGCGGTTATGAGCATCGACGGTCTCCGCCAGGCCGACCATGACTTTCTTCGGATCGCAGCCCCGCAGAGCGCAAGTCCCGCCATATGGGCGTGAATCGATGATGGCCACCGTCCGACCGGCAGCCTGGCAGGCATAGGCGACCGTACTGCCGGCCGCGCCTGTCCCGATAACGATAACATCATACTTTTTAGCCATGCTTATTTGTTACCACTCGGAGGCTGAATGAACCTTTTTAGTGACA
>DAOUYN010000147.1 GCA_030666075.1 Actinomycetes bacterium
TCGAGGGTCGCCTTATCACTATCGACCCGCTTCCGGGACTCTTAGATCTGTAGGATTGGAACCTATGCGCATCGACATCATCACTATTTTCCCCCAGATGTTCCCGCCGGTACTAGAGACGGGTATGCTCCGGGTGGCCCGCGAAGGCTCTCACGTGGACGTTGCCGTTCACGATCTTCGCGACTATACAATAGGTCGCCATCGGCAGGTCGACGACGAGCCCTATGGCGGCGGACCCGGGATGGTGATGATGGCTGAACCGTTTTATGCGGCCCTCACCGATGTTTTGGGGAGTGAGCCCAACCTTTTGCCGGGCGGTACTCGCACGATCTTGATGTCGGCCAGAGGAAAGCGCCTCGATCATCGTTTAGCCAGCAGCCTGGCTCAAGAAGAGCGACTGGTTGTGCTCTGCGGCCGCTACGAGGGGGTCGATGCCCGGGTCGCGGATTTCGTAACTGATGAGATATCGATCGGCGATTATGTGCTGAGTGGCGGTGAGATCGGGGCTATGGTCGTCATCGACACAGTGACCCGGTTGCAGGCGGGAGTCCTGGGCGCGTCCGAATCTCTGAAGGAAGAGAGTTTCGCTAGCGGTCAACTAGAATATCCTCACTACACAAGGCCGGCCCGCTGGCGCGAGGCAGGTGTCCCGCCGGTCTTGCTCTCAGGGGACCACCGCCGCATAGGTGAGTGGCGCCAAGAGCAGTCTCGTTTGAGCACCGCCGTGCGCCGACCCGATCTGTGCGAAGAGAGCGGTCACAATAAGAGGAATCGTTAAAGCTGATTTGTGGTATAGTTAAACATCCGCGTGTCGCGCGACCATAACGGCGCGGCGAGCGGAAACATATGCAAAGATTTAGGGAGGAACAGTGCACCGTATAACGGCAATCGAGGCCGCACAGAAGAGAGAAGATATCCCCGAGTTTGGACCGGGCGACACAGTCAAGGTCCATTATCGGGTAGTCGAAGGGACGCGCGAACGGATCCAGGTGTTTCAAGGGGTCGTACTGGGACGCCAAAATGGCGGGGCCCGCGAGACATTTACCGTCCGCAAGATATCATTTGGTGTCGGCGTCGAGAGGATCTTCCCTGTTCATTCACCGAAGATCGCTGAGATCGAAGTACTGACTCGCGGCAAAGTCCGTCGCGCCAAGCTCTATTACTTGCGAGACAAGGTCGGCAAGCAGGCCAGGATCAAGGAAAAGCGCTAAGGTATATCGAGTTGTCCGATCCTCAACTCCGGCGCGACGACTATGAACCTGACCCTGACGGGGGTAATGGAGGCGGCCGCGAAAAAGAAGGCGGCATACTCACTTTTCTGGGCGAGTTGCCGGTTCTTATTCTCACAGCGGTCGTTGTTGCCTGGCTCATTAAGACTCTTTTAGTACAACCCTTCTTTATCCCCTCTAGCTCCATGGAGCCGACTCTAGTACCTGGCGATCGGGTGCTCGTCTCTAAGCTCAACTATCGTTTCTGGGAGCCGAAGCGCAAGGATATCATCGTCTTTAAGGCCCCGGAACGCGGGCAATCAGTCGAACAACAGCAGGACTTCATCAAGCGCATCGTCGCGACTACCGGCATGGAGATCGAGGTCGAGCAAGGCAAACTGATAGTCGACGGAAAACGACAGACGGAGGGTTTTACTAGAGCGGATCGTCAGACCAGCACTTTTGGACCGTTCACTGTTCCGCTCGATTCAGTTTTTGTCATGGGCGATAATCGCGCCAATAGCAAGGACAGCCGTTTCTTTGGTCCGGTCGATGACGAGAGCATCGTAGGCAAAGCATTCTTGGTCTATTGGCCGCCGGATCGTATCCGCATCCTCAACTAGGCCGGTAATGAGTCGACGCTCACTTGCTGAATTAAGTCGGCTGTTGGCAGAGACACCTCTAGATTCTTTAACCCCTTTATTAACAAAGCTCGATCAGGATGAGCGCCGAGGTGCGCGGGAATTGGCTCATAAAATGCGCCGGAAATTATCCCGCAGGCGCGGCGAAAAAGAGCGCGTCATGCGTCTTTTGCGATTCGAATTCGATCTCTGGGAGCGGGGCTTGTCCGTTGTGGCCGGTTGCGACGAGGCCGGTCGTGGGGCTTTGGCCGGCCCGCTGGTGGCAGCGGCAGTAGTTCTTGACCGCGATGTCTTTATCGAGGGTATCGACGACAGCAAGAAGTTGAGTCCCGCCGCCCGCGAACGCGTCGCCGTCACCATTGAGGAGGGGGCGATGTGCTGGGCGACCGCGTTCGTCGGCCCCGAGGAGATCGATGAACACGGCATCCAGGTAGCAAACCTCTCCGCTCTGGCCCAAGCGGTCGAGAATCTGACCTTGCGTCCGGACTACGTGCTGAGTGATGGCTTTCCGGTACGGGGAGGCGTCCCCGGGCGGGCGATAATCAAAGGGGACTCTATCAGTCTGACCATCGCGGCCGCGTCCATCATCGCCAAGGTGCACCGGGACAGGTATATGAGACTGATGGACTTAGAGCACCAGGAATATGGCTTCTCGCAGCATAAAGGGTATGGTACGGCCGATCATCTTGAGGCTTTGGCGCGAGTCGGTCCGTCACCGATACATCGGGTGTCCTTCGCTCCGGTCGGGGGTCTTAGCTGACTATCTCTGACGCTTAGTGGTCTTACAGAAACCTGAAGGTCCCGTTGAACAGGATCAGAGGGTAGAGAAAATACAGGGTGATGACCGCAAAAAGAAAGAAAGCAAAACCGAGTTTATAAAGCACTTTACCCACCTCCCAGCACAAACTAATGATTACGTATGATAACCGCTATCGCGTGCTGATGGCAAACAGCAAGAGGTTAAGCTACTTGGTGGCCGTGATAACCAAGTCACGGGCGTGTTCCGTGAACGTGACTTCCGAAAAGAGGCCGCCGTCGAAGAGAGCTCTCAGTTCCGGCCCTGTCATGAAATCGGGGCTGAAGTGACCGAACATCAGCCCCACCCCGCTACCGATGCTTCTGGCTGTCGACTCCTGACCTCGGGAGGCGAAGAACCGCGCGAGCGGGCCATTCGAACGTACAGGCTCGCGAACGGCCAAGCAGCCTCCGGGGCGCAGCACTCGCGCCATCTCAGCTACGGCTACCCCTCGGTTGCCGACGACCGATAGGACGCCGGCGCACAGGACCTTGGAAAACTGGCCGTCGGCAAAGCCGAGATCCTCAATATCGCCCACCTTGAACTCGATGTTCTCCATCTGCCGCTCAGAGGCTCGGCGACAGGCAATTTTGATGAAAGCGGGTGAAAGGTCGATGCCCACGACCTGACAATCGGCGGCGCGATCCGCCACCCTGAGGGCATATGCTCCAGGACCGGTGCCCACATCGAGGACGGTATCATTATCGAAGGGTGCGAGTACCTCTATTAGTACTGATTTGTCCTCATGGTCGTCACGGCCGAAGTCGCGTAGCCAAGTATAGATTGGCCCCCATACATCGTAAAAGCCACGGACCCTTGCCTTGCCAGTTTTATCAGTACTTTCTTTCATGTCCTCATCATAAATAAAAGAAAGTCAGTGGTAAACTTGATTATTAGCTG
>DAOUYN010000012.1 GCA_030666075.1 Actinomycetes bacterium
CTTTAAGTAATCCGAAGAGCCCGGTACAGTTGCGATCAGCGAACTGATCTGCCCGGCCGTTATCGATTCGGCGGTCGCCAGGGTCAAGCCTCTCTGACGCAGCAGCTCCCCTACGACCTCCGGCAGGCTCTCGCCCCCGACCGAAAAGACGGTCTCCCCCAGCTTTTCCAGCACCTGCGAAAAAGCCTGCTTCATTTTCGCATCCGCCGACTCGCCTCCGGGCACCATCAACGTCAGCGATATCTCCTCCGGTTTGGCCAGGATATTTACCGTGATGTCCGGGTGATCGCGCAGCACCGGCTCGATCAGACGGGCGGCTTGCGGCTCGGATATCCCGGTCAACCTGGCCCTTTCGACCACTGGTCGCTGCTGCTCCACTCCCAGGGCCAGCAGCTCGACATCTACCGCCTCCAGCATCAATTCCATCTCTCGTGGTACTCCCGGTAAAGAAAAGATAAGCGTCCCTCGTGATTCTGCGATTATGCCTGGAGCAATACCGGCCTCCGGCATGATGGCCCTGGCGCCCCGGGGCAGGTTCGCTTGACGGATAAACGCCGCCGGATCGGCCCCTGGCGGCGTGCGCTTGGTGATGGCCCCTAAGGCAGCCTCAAAGGGAACAAGCGGCACACTTAAAGCTTTTGCCAACGCCTCTCGAGTCACATCGTCATGGGTCGAGCCTAAGCCGCCGGTAATAATAATAATGTCTGCCGTCTGCGCGAAACCAGTGATGGCCGAGGATATCAAGTGGATACTATCGGGCACTTTCTGGGCGGCGAGCACGGATATGCCGCGCTCACTCAACCACCGTGCTAGGAATACCGAATTGGATTCGCGTGCGAACCCACAGGTCAGCTCTGTCCCGACGACGAGTATCGCCGCTTTTGCCACCGACAAACCCGGCGCGCTCTGACTCAAGTACCCGCCTCCGGATCCGGCTCTTCCAGAGCGGGCTTGAGTTTAATGTAGTAATCGAAGCCGGAAACGACGGTCGCGATGACAGCGACGGCCATGAGGAACCACGCCAGCGGCCAAGGCACGACGTTCGGCTGTAAGATCCAAGCGATGATCGCTACGACTTGAGTGGTCGTCTTGATCTTGCCTAAGCGGCTAGCCGGAACCACGACTCCGCGCGCGACAGACATCAAGCGGAGCCCCGAAACTGCAAACTCACGCGTCAGGATGATCATGACTATCCAGGCCGAGAGTTGACCTAGGTCGACGAGAGCCACCAGGGCGGCGGAAATCAATAGTTTGTCGGCCAATGGGTCGAAGAACTGCCCAAAGACCGTTATTTGATTATGTTTGCGGGCCAAATACCCGTCAATGCTGTCTGTGACGGCGGCGATCGTAAAGACGATTGCCGCCAGCCAGTCTCCATACGGCGCGCGGCTAAGAAGAAAGGCCATGAAGACCGGGATGAGCAGGATGCGCAGCATCGTCATTCTGTTGGCGATGTTAGGCAATTATGTTTCCAGTGATATCGTAACCATCTACCTTGGTAATCTCGACCTCTATGAAGTCCCCGGAATGACAGGAACTGGCGCCCTTGAACTGAACAAGACCGTCGACTTCGGGCGCCTGAAACCAAGCGCGGCCGATCCCCAGATCGCCATTGACCTCTTCGACCAGTACGTTAACGCTGCGGTCCAGCCGCCGAGTCAGCGCTTCGTGGCCGATCTCATCGGCGAGCAGTCTGATCTGATCGGCCCGCTCACGCTTCTCGTCGTCATCGATCTGATCCGGGAGGTCCGCCGCCGCTGTCCCCTCCTCGGCGGAAAACTCGAAGACGCCGGCATAATCGAAACGCGCCTCGCGTAAAAAGTCCGCTAATTCCAAAATGTCGGCGTCTGTCTCACCGGGAAAGCCGACGATCAAGGAGGTCCTTAGCGCGGCCTCAGGGAGATAGCTCCGGACGCTATCGAGTCGCTGCAAATATTTAACGGCATCCCCTCGGCGGTTCATGGCTTTTACGATAGCCGGACTGGCATGCTGGACCGGAATGTCCAAGTAGTTACAGATCCGTGGGTTCGCTGCCACTGTCTCAAGCAATCGCTCGTTCACATGATACCATTGAAGGTAGAGTACTCGGAGCCAAGATAAGCCGCTCTCATCGGGCAGCGCTCCCAGTAGCCCCGCCAGATCAGTCGCCGGCGAGAGGTCTGAGCCGTAGGCGCCGGTCTCCTGCCCGACGAGGACTAGTTCGCGCGCGCCGCCCTGTACGAGCGCGACGGCTTCGTCGCGTATATCGTTAAGGGGTCGACTTCTGAACGGACCGTGCATCCCGGGGATCGTGCAGAACGAGCATCCGTGATCACAGCCATTGGTGATCTCCAGATAGGCAGAGGGACCGACCGCCACCTTGCTTTTTCGCGCAGTGGTCTCGCCCGCCCCCAAAAGACGAGGCAGTTCTTCGGCATGGTCCAGGCCGACACAGATGTCGAGTTCGGGCAGCGCGGCGCCTAACTCGTCCCCATATCTTTCAGCCAGGCACCCGACAGCGACAAGACGTTGCCCTCCCCTCGCCTTGACTTGCACTAACTCCAAGAGAGTCTCGATCGACTCGTCGGCGGCCGCCTCAATAAAACCACACGTATTGACTACCAGCGCGTCCGCGTCATCAGGGTTGTCGGTCAGCTCCAGGCCGGCCCGGAGCAGGTTCTCGCCCAACCGGCGCGAGGCGACCGTATTCTTTGGACACCCTAGAGTTAGAAGGAAGACCCTGGGCATTACCTAAAATTACGGAATTGCAGCGGGATATCGTTGTCCTGCTCTTTTATTAGCGCGATCGCCGCTTGAAGATCGTCCTTCTTCTTTCCGGATACGCGGACCTGATCCCCTTGGATCTGCACGGTCACCTTCATCTTCGCCTGCTTCAAGAGCTTGTTGATCTCTTTTCCGGTCTCCGTCGGTATTCCCTGGACCAGCTTCCCGATCTTCCTGACGGTGCCGCCGGCGGCCGGCTCTTCCTCTCCCACCGTGAACGCCTTGGCATCAATACCGCGCCGGATGAGTTTTCCGGAAACGACATCTATTAGGCTCTTAAGGGACATCGAATCCGCCGCTGTCATAGTAACGTTCAGGTCTTCAGTCTGCAGGTCGATCTCGCAGCCCGCCTGACGCAGATCGTATCTGGTAGACGCTTCCGACCTGGCTTGATTCAGAGCATTATCGACTTCCTGCATGTCGATCTCTGACACGACATCAAAGCTCGCGTCCTTAGCCATTCGTGACTCCTTTTCTAAGAGTGGACTTGACTGAGGGCCGGCCAAACGAAGAGCGCCAGACCGACCAACACGACAATCGACACGACGATCGCGGCCCTGACCCCCGCAGACAGTCCGCGATCTTGGTTCTCATCCCCGAGGTCTCGGGTACTCGACTCATCACGCAGACGCCGGTACTCGCGTAACAAAGGCACCGAGTCCACCGACAACCATTGCGCGTAGGTCTTTAAGAACCCGACGACATAGGCCTCTTCGGCTATCTGGTCGAACGCATTATGCTCCATAGCCTCGATGTACTTTGACCGGATCTTAATCGCACGCTCCGCGTCCTTGACGGTCAACCGCCGTTCACGCCGGGCATCCGCCAGAATGTCGCCTATCGAGGTGACGGAGGTCATTTAGGCCAATACCTTGACCATGCGCTCGGTGGCCGCTAACGCTTTTTCGCGCACATCTTCGGGTAACGTCACGACTGTCCGGCGCTCAAGGAGAGATAGAAACACTTTTTTCAAGGTCGTCAGTTTCATGTTGGGGCAAATAATATTGTCACCCGGCATGATGAAGGTCTTGTCTGGACTCTCAAGCCTGAGGCGGTGCAGCATCCCCATCTCCGAGCCGACGATTATTATTGTCGCGGCTGTCTGCCGGGCGAACTCATACATGCCTGAAGTACTGCAAATGTGATCGGCTAGAGCTAGGACATCTTCATCGCACTCGGGATGGGCCAAAAACACGGCCCCCGGCGACTCGCCCTTCAAGCGGCGGACAGTCTCTGGCTTGATGCGTCGATGGGTAGGGCAATATCCGGGCCAAAAGATGATCGTCTTTCCTGTCCTCTGGGCCACATACCGGCCCAGATTCTCGTCCGGGACAAAAATGACCTTATCGCCGGGGAGATTCTGGACGATCGAGACGGCATTGGATGACGTACAGCAAACGTCGCTGACGGCTTTGACGTCCGCCGGTGAATTGACATAGCAGACAACGGGCACGCCGGGGTGCTCGGCCTTTAGGGCCTCAAGACCTTGGGCGGTAACCATATCGGCCATCGGACACCCCGCGCCGGGATCCGGTATCAAGACGGTCTTCTCGGGATTGAGGATATGCGCTGTCTCGGCCATAAAGTGGACGCCGCAAAAAACGATCGTTTCCGCCTCTGTCTCCGAGGCCTGCCGGGCGAGCCCCAGCGAATCGCCGGTGTAGTCCGCGATATCCTGGATCTCCGGTCTTTGGTAGTTATGCGCCAAAATGACTGCGTGCTTCTCCCGACGCAGCTCATTGATCTTCTCTATATATTCTTGATGTCTCTCGCTCATCGCGTTTCCTCGTGTAAGGCCGGGCGTTGACCCTGGTCGAAGACCTCGCCCTTTTCCTTTATCGCTGTTATACGGTTCTTTTCATCAACTAAAACGACCTTGGCGGGAAAACCAGCCGCATTCTCTTCTTGGACCTCGACGTAAGAAACAATGATAACCATATCCCCGGCGGCTATAAGGCGGGCGGCCGCTCCGTTGATACCTATCGTGCCCGAGCCCGCCTGTGCGGAAATGACATATGTCTCGAGCCTCGCTCCATTTGTCAGGTCAAGTACGTGGACCTTCTCGTGCTCGAGCAAGTCAGCAGCGATCATCAGCTCCGGATCTATCGCGATGCTGCCCTCATACTCGATGTCGGCCTCGGTCACCGTCGCTCTATGGATCTTGCTTTTTAACATAGTCCTAAAAATCATGTGCTCACCAAAACATTATCTATCAATCTGGTCTTACCCACGCGAACGGCCGCAGCTAGGAGCGTCTTGCCTTGGATCGCCTCGACCGGCTCTAGCGTATCGGGAAGACAAATAGAAAAGTATTCTAGCTTAAGGTCCGGTCCGGTCGCAATCGCATGGCGAAAAGCGAGGGCCACCACTCGGGCGTCTGTCTCGCCCGACTCGATCAGATTCGCGGCTGCTTTCAGCGCCTGCGGAAGCCGGAGCGCGGTCTGATATTCTGAAACGCTAAGGTAGCGATTGCGGGAGCTCAGGGCCAGCCCGTCCGCTTCCCGAACTACGCCCACGCCGACTATCTCCACGGCGAAGTCGAGATCGGCCGTCAGGCGTCTGACTACCTGAAGTTGCTGCCAATCCTTTTCGCCGAAATACGCCTTATCGGGACGGACTATATTGAATAGCTTGACGATGATGGTTGCCACGCCCGTGAAATGGCCGGGGCGCTGAAGGCCGCAAAGCGGCTCACCGACCTCCGCAACGACGACCGATGTTTGTAGTCCGCGGCCTGTTAACGTCTCCGGTGTCGGCAGAAAGATTATATCCGCTCCGGCCTCGCCGGCGTACGCGATATCCGCCTGTGGGTCGCGAGGGTAACCTGCATAATCCTCGCTGGGGCCAAACTGGAGCGGATTGACAAAGATGCTGGCAACAACGATTTTACATTCGGAGCAGGCCCTCGCTAGCAAAGCCGCGTGCCCGGCATGGAGGGCACCCATCGTCGGTACCAGGCCTATCAGGGCACCGCTACGTTCTGCCAACGCCTGGCGAAGCTCTGTGATTGTTCGAGTTATCTGCGGATCGCGCATGCATCTATACTATGACTAGCGCGGGTTTTTCGCTAGCCGGACGCGGTAGACTTACTCCTCGATGACGAGTAGGTCGAGCTTGGGAGCGAGCGCGTCCCTGTATTCCGCCCTTGCCAACGAACCCAACTTGAGGTCCTCCAATTTGGCGAGCGACCCCTTTCTCAAAATAACTGTCTGCGGACCGATGTAGAAGACATGGGTGTCTTTACCGTTGAGAACGATGAACTTCTTATCCAGATCCATCTCGATGATCCGACCGCTGGCCACTGGACTGCTTGCCTGAAGAGAGTCTATCTCCCCGACCCCCGTGCGGCGCTGGAGATAGCGGATCTTGACCGTATCGCCAACGGACAGACTCGTAAATCGCGATCTGGCGTCGTCTTTCGTGACGACCGCGACTCCCGGCAGCTTAAGCTCTATATCGTCTTGTCCTTCGGTATCAACCAAGACAATATTCGGTTCGCCAAGACGTTTGATGGACCCGGTGACTGTCTTCGTCTCAGCAGAATCCAACCAGATGATCGAGCCGGCCGAGAGAACGATGACCGCCATGATGGCAATAAAAACCAGGTGACGGCCATTATGGAAAACACTCTTCAGTTTAGTAACGACTGACTCAGCCAAGTCGGACAAATGCTCTCCTTAAAATGATAATGGGCCGTTCAGACTAGAGATATTTGGCCATCATGGCCGATAGACGGCCCGGTCGCGGCGGACTTAATATATAAGACGAGGCAGACAAAGACAAGTTTTCCCCGCGAGGAGACCAGAAACGCTTCGCTCTTGCGCAAGGTCGAGTGTGCTATAATCTGAGGTTAACCGATGCTACCGCCTAAGTGTTTTCACGATTTGATCCCAGATTTGTTGGGATGGTGAGTAAGATTAGCAGGACCTATAACGCTTCCATGATGAAGATAGTTGCCTTCCTCGTCTTGCTCTCATTTAGTATTCCCACAACCGTCATTCTCGCGGCGCCCGTCGACAACGAGATTGAAGAGATATCAGACTCTATCGAAGATAAAAAAACTGCCTCGGAAACTGCACAAGACAATATTGTTAAGTTTAGAGAGGCCCTCGACAAACTCGTCGCTGAGTACCAGGAAGAGTATGCCAATCTCCAGGAAATAGAAAATGCCGTCGCTCATTCGGAGCGCGAACTTAACAGCCTTGTCGAGCAACAGATATATTATCAGGGACTCCTCGACGAACTGAGTGTGTTCACCTACCGCGATGGCGATATCTACTTTTTCGAGGTCGTCCTGGGAACACGAAGCTTTACCGACCTTATCACCCGCTTAGACTTTCTAGTCAAGCTCAACCGACGCCAAGCGGGAGTGCTTCAATCCACTAAACGGCTCAGAGCCCTGGTTAAGGAGCGCCGGGACGAACTGAAGGCGAAAAAAGAAGATCAGCGCCGGCTTATCTCGGCTCTGGAGTTGAAGCAAAGCGAGATACAACGACTCCTCGTTGTTCAACAGGAGCTGATCGGGACCCTGGGTCAGGACATCGAGGATCTTCAACGCGAGCGAGTGGAGAAGAAAGAGCTTAAAGCCCGTCTGGCCGCCAAAGCGCTGGCGCGCCAAAAGCGCATCGGGGATTGGCCGGAAGACCTGACGATCGATATCTTCTTCCCGATCCCGTCGGCCTATGTCAGCAGCTATATCAATGACTGGGGCTTTGCGAGGGCCGGAAATCCCTCCGGCCACCAGGGTACGGATATCTTCGGAGTGAAAGGGACGCCTCTGGTCGCCGTCTCTGATGGAGTCATCGGCGAACAGTTCGGCAATAGCCGCATCGGCGGTTTTCGCCTGCATATCATCGACGACCAGGGTGTCGATTACTATTACGCCCACCTTAACAACGACACCCGTGGCTCCGACGATGGGCTTGGCGGCGCGGAGGCAGCCTACGCACCGGGTATCGCCCCCGGTGTTCGGGTCAAAGCGGGCCAGCTTATCGGGTACATGGGGGACAGCGGCGATGCCGAACCGACCCCGCCCCACCTTCATTTCGGCATCACGGTCAACGATAAATGGGTGGCGCCTTTCGCGCACCTGCAAGCCGCCAGCTATCGCTAGTCAAACACCCTACGCGGCCTTTCTGGCCTCCTCGATCGACAAGCGCCTGATAGCCGCATTCGCCCGCTCCCAGTTGACATTCTGTAGCCAGCTCTCGATATAAGCGGCCCGGTCGGGTCCAAAATCCATATAGTAAGCGTGTTCGTAGACGTCGAGTACGATCAATGGCTGCGCCGCCCAGACTGCGTCGGAATGAATGTCCGCCAGATAGTTGCGCACGCATCCATCGACCACATCGTAAGCGAGTACCGCCCAGCCCCGAGCAGACATAGCAGTAGCGCGAAGATCGTCCGCCCAGTTCTCAAAAGAGCCGAAGTCCATGTCTATCCACTCTAAGATCGTCCCCTCACACCGGCCCTCGCCTCCAAGAACGTCAAAGTACGCTTCGTGCAGGCGAATCGCGTCAGCCGTGAACAGTTGCTCGCGCTTGAGCGCCCGGTAAGGGCTATAGCTGGCGTTACCGGACTTTGCGGTCCGCTCGAGATGCTCCTCGATCTCATTAAATTTACTGATGTATGCCTTGTAGAGCGAGAAATGGTCGTCAATATTCTTGCGAGAGATGCCTTCGGGTAATTGCTCCAAGGCGAATTCTCGCGGTGCCTTGGTTATCTTCATAGCACGTCCCCTCTCTTCTCTGCAGTTTCCGAAGCGATAAAATCCAAGTACAACAAGCGGTTCGAACCCGTATTTGTCAGCTGGAACGGCCGCCCTGCGGGTATCATCAACAATTGTCCTGCATCAAGCGATTGTTCTCGCCCCCCGACGCTCCCCCGAGCCTCTCCTTCGATAAGATAGACGACCCGGTCAGCGCGCGCATCGGTCGCGTCCCGCCTCGCTGCCGTCTCACCCGGTGGCAGTGACGCCACCATCACAGCCGTCCGTGGAGACCGCAACAACATATCGAAACGATGCGCGCGAGCATCCCCCTCGAGACGACGGGGATCAGCAAAGATGTTTTCGTCAAAATCGGTCATATACCTCCCCTCCTCAGGCGGTTTATTCCCCAAGGAGGTCCGTGATTATTGGTTTAATCGCGCTGCTTCTTGGAAGAAACTCGCGAGGAGGTGCTTTTCTATGACAGTCGATAGAGGAGACGTGGTACGAATACATTATCATGGCGAACTGCTAAGCGGTGACCAGTTCGACGATAGCTTGTCGGACGAACCGGTCGAGTTCACGGTTGGAGACGGTCAAGTGATATCGGCAATCGACGAGGGTGTAGTAGGTCTGGATCCAGGCGACAAGTGCAAGATCTCGGTCACCCCGGAGAACGGCTACGGAGAACGCCGGGACGATCTGATCCGGGTCGTCCCCCGTCAGGTGTTGGGCGAGCAGGAAGTCGAGCAAGGCGAGGCGGTAGAGATCCAGACTGCCGACGGACAACTCGTCATCGCGGAGGTGGTCGAGACGAATGATGATTCAGTGACGTTCGATCTCAATCACCCGCTGGCCGGGCGCGACATGAACTTCGAGGTCGAGCTGATCGACATCGTTCAAAAAGCCGCGTAGAACCAGCGCGTCGATATTTGAATAAAAAGAAGCCGGACACACCAACACGGGTGTCCGGCTTCTTCGTTCGTGAAGTTTTCTATTAGTCCCCGAAGCGACCCAAAACTTCGTGCATCCGCTTTGAAATCTCTATCCCATTATCAAAGTCGCGCTGCCAAAGGTTGCGCCCGAAAATCAGACCGGTGGCGCCGCACTCCATTGCCATGGTCGCTTTCTCAAGCAGATCTTCGTCGTCGAGCTTGCTGCCCCCAGAGAAAAGGACGAGCGTCCGTCCGGCTGATGACACGATCTTTTCTACCGCCTCGCGGAGCGAGAGCTTCAAGCCATCGTAAGGTGCGGGCTGCGCGGGCGATTTTGCCGACCCCAACTTTGGAAAATTGAGCTTAACGACATCGGCGCCCATCTCACAAGCGACTCGGGCAGCATAATCGATAGCGTAAAGCGCGTCCCGTCCGCCCTTCTCCTCGATGTCGGCGCCGCGAGGATACGACCAGACGATCAGCGGCATCCCGAAGCGCTCAGCTTCTTCCCTGACGATCGAGAGCTGTGCCAGGTCTTCGCCTTGCATTGCTGAGCCCACATAAAGGGTGTAACCGATAGCGTCGGCTCCAAGTCGTACCGCATCCTCCACCGAAGCGGTCAGTGGTGAAAAAGCCTGGTCATCATTTGGTATTGTCGTCTTGCCGTTGATCTTCAGAACCAGGGGCACCCGTCCCGCGTACTTGCGCATATACTTCTGGGCTAAGCCGATGTGCAGAGCAATTCCGGAAAAGCCACCCTCAGCTGCCAGGCGAAACTGGAACTCGGGGTCCGCGCTGTCAGGATTAGGGAAGAAATCGACCGGTCCGTGCTCGAGTCCCTGGTCGATCGGGAGAAGGAGTAAAGTCCCATTCCCGGGACCATGCTCAAATAGAAGCCTATGGAGACGGACCAGTTTTCCCTGGTTTAGATCAAGTTCATTGAGCCTCGTTGCCGGGGCTGTTCGTAGCATAGGATCACCTCATCTAGTGTTCTGCTTGTCTTGTTCCTATTATCTTATGGGTTGAAACTCCTGTAGACCCGGAGCCCAAACCTATCGCTTACCAACTATATCGACAAGTGATTATTTGTCCAATTTGGGAATACTCTAGAGAAGTGGTCGGATGGGAGGCGCTAACGGTGTGCGCCGATTCGTTTATAATACGAGGCCTAACGACCGATAGCTTGACGTAAATCTTTCTGAGAAACATAGGGGGTTCTCATCATGGATCAAGCCTACTGTGACGCACTGAGGTTCGCTTACGAATTCGAAAAGAAGGGCGAGAAGCATTATCGGGAGGCTGCCGAGGCAGCCACTGATCGTTTTGCGAAGAAAGCTCTGGTCTTTTTGGCGGATGAAGAGGTCGAACATATCCGTAAGATCGATCAGTTTAACCAGCACCTTTTGGGTGGGGACGAATTCGACCTGGAGTCAGAATGCGCTTTATCTTTATCCGACCGGGTGGACGCG
>DAOUYN010000109.1 GCA_030666075.1 Actinomycetes bacterium
CATAACGGCTGTCGCCAGGTCTTGCGAGACCATTTGGAAACTGCCATCCCCGTCGATCACCCAGACAGTCGAGTCGGGTCTGCCAAGCTGCGCCCCCAGTGCCGAGGGCAGGCCGAAGCCCATCGTCCCCAAGCCCCCGGATGAGATGAACGTCCGCGGGCGTTTCGGCTCGAAGTACTGGGCGGCCCACATCTGATGTTGACCGACCCCGGTGGTAAAAATAGTATCCCGGTCCGCCGACAACTCGGAAATCCGCTTGATAGCGTGTTGCGGGCGCAGGATATCATCATCCTCTTTATATGTGAGCGGATGCTCTTTTTTCCACTTCGATATATCCGCCATCCAAGCCTCATGCTTGAGAGGCTTGCCGTCCGTCAGCTTCTTCAGCTGCTCCAGCAACGACGGGATGACATTCTTGGCGCTCCCGACTATAGGTATCCTGGCCGCGACGTTCTTGGATATCTCGGCCGGATCGATATCGCAATGAATGATTTTTACGTCGGGAACGAATTCCTGAAGCTTGCCCGTGACCCGGTCATCGAAGCGCACGCCGAGAGCGATGACGAGATCGGGCTCGGTCATCGCCCGGTTGGCATACCAAGTACCGTGCATCCCCAGCATCCCGAGGTTGAGCGGATGTTTTCCCGGGAGCGTGCCGATCCCCATCAGCGTCGTCGTCACCGGTATCTCGCCGAACTCTGCCAACGCCTGCAGTTCTTGGGCCGCTTCAGCCGCGATGATGCCGCCGCCGCAATATATGATCGGTCGCTCGGCTTCGGAGATGGCCTTGGCTGCCGCTTTGATCTGTTTGGGGTGTCCCTTGATGGTCGGCTTATAGCCGGGCAGGTCGACCCCGCTCGGATACTCGAAGTCGATCTCGTCCAGAGCGACATCCTTAGGAATATCGATCAAGACCGGACCCGGTCGCCCGGTCGAGGCGATATGAAAGGCCTCTTTGATGACCCCCGGCAGCTCTTTGACATCTTTGACCAGATAGCTGTGTTTGACGATCGGCAAAGTGATGCCGGTGATATCGGCTTCCTGAAAAGCATCCGTCCCGAGCACCGGAGTCGGCACCTGACCGGTCAGGGCCACCATCGGCACAGAGTCTATATAGGCGTTGGCGATCCCGGTGACCAGGTTTGTCGCTCCGGGACCGGAAGTAGCCAGACAGACTCCGACCTTCCCGGTCGCCCGGGCATAACCGTCGGCCGCGTGGGCCGCGCATTGTTCGTGGCGGGTCAGGATGTGGCGGATACTCTCGTGTCCATAGAGCGCTTCGTATATCGGGAGCAGGACGCCGCCGGGAATACCGAAGATGATTTCGACTCCCTCGTGCTCCAAACTCTTGATGAGGGCTTGCGCCCCGTTGATCTTCACGTCGTTCCCCTTATGTCTTTGCGTGCTGCGTTGCCTATTTGCAAGCGCAGACATGGTCCTTGCCCCGGCCTGACCCCACGATAGCACCTTCAGCGGCCGATGAGACATTCTGTGCGTATCTGGCCAGATAACCGGTCGTTATCGTCGGTTCCTTGGGCTTCCATCCGGATTGGCGCTCGAGCAGCGTCATGGCGTCGACCTGGATGTCGAGCTTACGCCCCGGTATATCGATGTCAATTATATCGCCGTCCTCGATGAAGGCAATCGGTCCGCCCGCCACCGCCTCCGGCGAGACATGGCCGATGGCCGCTCCCCGGGTACCGCCGGAAAATCTCCCATCGGTGATCAGCGCCACCTTGCCGTCCATGCCCATCCCTGCCAGCACTGAGGTCAAAGTCAGCATCTCCCGCATCCCCGGGCCGCCTCTGGGTCCCTCATATCGGACGACGATAACGTCGCCGTCCTGGGCCTTGCCGCCCATTATCGCCTCGGCGGCATCCTCTTCGCTATCGAATACCCGGGCCGGGCCGCTATGGACCAGCATCTCGTCGCAAACGGCCGCCTGCTTGACGATAGCGCCATCGGGGGCCAGATCGCCCCGCAGAATAGCCAGGCCGCCGGTCTCCTGATACGGACGGTCGCCGGGCCGGATGACCTCTTCATTTCTATTCACGCTTCTATCGATGACCTCACCGATCGGGGCGATGACCGTCGCCGCCTCTCGCTCTATCAGGCCTTTCTTATCAAGTTCCTTTATCACGGCCATGATACCGCCGGCCGCCTGCAGGTCTTCGAGATGGTCCTTCCCTGCCGGGCTGAGGCGGCAGAGGTTCGGCGTCTTGGCCGATATCTCATCCACAAGGCTCAGGTCGAGCTTGAGACCGAAGTCGTTGGCGATCGCCGGCAGGTGCAGGATCGTATTAGACGAACCGCCGATAGCCATATCGACCGCCAAGGCGTTGCGAAGCGACGCATCGGTCACTATGTCTGAGGGTTTGATATCATCCTCTATCAGCTTGACTATACATTTGCCGACCTCTTTGGCCAGGCGTATGCGAGCCGCGTCAACTGCCGGAATGGTGCCGTTGCCGGGCAGTCCGAGACCGATAGCTTCCGTCAGACAATTCATCGAGTTGGCCGTGAACAGTCCGGCGCACGAGCCGCAACCCGGGCAGGCCACTTCCGCCAAAGCCTCGACTTCATCTTCGTCCATCTCGCCGACCTTGGCCTTGCCGACCGCCTCGAAGACCGAGATCAGATCGACATCGCGCCCGGCGTACCGCCCGGCTGCCATGGGGCCGCCGCTGCAAAATATCGAGGGTATATCGACCCGGCCCGCGGCCATCAGCATACCCGGGACGACTTTATCGCAATTGGGGATGAATACGGCCCCGTCGAAAGCGTGTGCTTCCAGGACCAGCTCAGCACTGTCGGCGACCACTTCCCGGCTGGCCAGCGAGTACCGCATGCCTTTATGGTTCATGGCCAGGCCGTCGCAGATACCTATCGTGCAAAACTCCAGCGGCGTGCCGCCGGCCAGGCGAACCCCCGCCTTGACCGCTTCGGCTATCCGATCGAGATGTTGATGACCGGGGACTATCTCATTGGCGGAATTGACTATCGCCACCATCGGGCGGTATATCTCATCGTCCGTCAGGCCGAGCGCCCGCAACAGCGACCGATGGGGCGCTTTAGCCAGACCTTGTTTTATCGCGTCGCTTTTCATCGAGGACGTTCCTCAGTTTCTCCTGGATCTCGAACAAGAAAACCATCGCTACCTAGGCGAAAGTTAAATGAAAAGTCTAGAGTATGGTGTAAATGTAGTCAAGGCATGGTCAGGGTCGGAAGCGGCCCTAAATGCCTAGGGCGCGGCATAGGTATACTCGATAGTCACCCGCCCGGCGCTCAAGTCCGGTCCGGCCTCGCCCCGCAACTCGATCGAGACCACGTATTGCCTGGAGTCGTTGTCGATCATCGGATAAGCGACGGTCGAGTCGGTGAAGGTCCGCCAAACCGCGCTGCTGCCGCTCGAGGCCAGGGTCGCCATCGTCTCCGCTGAGCCCGGACTCGCGCCGGAACGGCTGAGATAGGCCGTGGAATCATAGACCGAATCGTCGTAAACGTCATACCTGACCGCCTGGATCTCGGCGTTGTCGGGCAGATAGACTGGCGCTACGAAATCCGCGGCCCCCGAACCGGTGGCATAGATGTGGAGAAAAGAACCGTCATAGGCGGTCGAGCTGTCGACCGGCCGCAGCGCCGCCGCCGGTATGGTCAAGTAGCCGGTCTTGGTCGCGTATTTTATCTTCGACTCCGAGATCCCGGCGTCGGCGGCGATGTCAACGTCGCCGATCGTGCCGTTCTTTATCTTGGCGGAGCTGACTATCCCGTTGGCCATGTCGCGGTTGAGGATGGCCCCGTCCCTTATCTTGGCGGAGCTGATGATGTTGTTGGCCATGTCGCGGTTGAGGATGGAGCGGTCGCGTATCTTCGGGGAGGTAACGGCGCCAAAGCGGAGCCTGCCGGTGCCCACCGCCGCCAAGGCCAGGTCTTTGGTGGCTACGGCCCCGTCGATGATCGCCTCACTGCCGACGACGTTGCCGCCGATTTTCGGATAATAATAGACCGTCGTCTTGTCCGTATCGTAATCTTTCTCCGGTTCGCCGATGTACGGAGCGAATGCCGGCGTGGCGCCGATAGCCACGATGAGAACGGCGGTCAAGAAGAATAGCCCGCCTCTAGTCAGACCTCGGGAAAGTTTAATGCGCGCCATAGAGGATGCCCCTTTCAATGCCAAAGCGACCGAACCATTGATATGGTTATCGGCCGCCTGGCGGGAAAACGTGAGGGGTTACTTGCCTATCGCCACCCAGGAGACGGTGGCGAAAGAGCCTGCCTGTGAACCGATCACCTTGATTCGAACGTCTATGCTCGTGGTGTTTGGCTTCCCTGTTAAATGGCGCACATC